>JAFGNG010000195.1 GCA_016927125.1 Planctomycetota bacterium
CGCCGTCCGGAGGGTTTACCTGCTCGAAGGCCTGGGCGCGGTCTGTGGCGGGATTTGTCTGACCCTGCTCTTCTGGGCGGTGTCGGAAAACCTTATCCGGTTTACCTCTGTCTGGATCCTCTTTGCCGCCAGCGCTGTGCTCTCCCTGCTGGCTGCGGCCATCTCCTGGCCGGAAAGAAGCAGGCTTAAGGTCCTGATGCGGTTTGCCTGCCTGGTGATAGCCGCAGGAATAATTGTATTTACTCCGGAGATGGCCACGCGGATTGATCATCTTACCCTACCCTGGCGCTACCCGGAGATGGAACTCCTCCCCGCTGAGGAAGCCTCCTGGAAGATCCGCGAGTTGAAAAATGGCCAGATGATTTTTTTATCAGAGCCTGCCGGTTCTTTAATTTTGCAGCCAGATGATCCCGGCATGAGCAAAGAGGAATTACAGGTCAGCCGCGCGTATCTTAACGGTCATCTACTGTATGAACGTGAGGATATTTTCAGCCGCACTGAAAAGCTCTTCTTGCCTGCCTTATGTGTCGCGAAAGATTTGCATTCCCAGGAAAGGGTGATTGTTGATTGCCTCCCGACTGAAAAGCTTATCGCCGGGATCCGCGCGCTGAATCCAGACCAACCTGCTACCACCACCTTTCTGATTCAGAATGAATCTATGTTTAAAATTTATCGGGAAAATCCCTCCGCTTTCTCATCTCAGGAGTTTGCCTATTACGATGGCAGTGGTCAGCCCCTGGCGGATTCACTGGCGGAAATTGTCTATGAAAGTAAACAGTACGACTTGATTATTCTCGATAAATCGCCACCGGAAACCGCTGCCACCAACCGCTTCTATACTATCGAGCATTTCCTGGCCATGCAAAAGATGCTGGCGCCCGGCGGAGTGTATAGCTTTACCCTGCCGGCTTCGCGCAACCGGACAGACGCTTCATTAGCGAGATACCTGGCCGTGGTCACACGATCCGCTGAAGCAATTTTTAAGCATGTGCGAATCTATCCCGGACTATACGCGGGGAATATTGTCTGCTGCTCCGATAGTCCCCTGCCGGACGGAGCTACCCTTGCTAAGCGCAGCCGGGAGTACAAAATCGAAAGCAGGGAACTGCCTGCGGCATTCCTGAAGACGCTGGACACATCCTTGCATAGTGAACGTCTGGAAAAGGCCATTGCCGCTGTCGGAAAGCTTCCGCTCAATACCCGCTTCCATCCCGTGGCGCCTCTCTATGCCTACTTCGCCCATGAACAACGCATTGAAGGCAAGGCCCAACTGGCGCCCTTGCTCCTGAAGGTGCAGCCCTGGCAGGTTGCCGTGGCAGTAACCGCCGGCTTTGTAATTATCCTGGCAATCATGCTGTTTGCCGGAGGCAAAACTCCTCGTAAGAAAAATCTTCTTACCAGGTCCTTGCCAGTTATCCTGGCCGCGGGAGTATCCGGCTTTGTCAACCTGCTCTTTGCCTCTGTCTTAATCCTGGTCTTACAGCTTACCTCAGGAGAGGTTTACTTGCTGGCCGGGCTGCTGGTTGCGGGGTTCATGGCCGGGCTGACCTTGGGCGCAATCCTGCTGAGTGACAAGCACCGCAGTACTGCGGGAGCGCTTGCCGCCTGGCTTTTGCTGACTGGAATTATAATATTGATAGCGGTGCCAATCTTCAATGCCATAATGGACAGTGGCAGGGTGGTCGCAGCGCTGATGCTGCCGGGACTTAATATGCTGATGGGATTCATGGCGGCAAATGTCTTTCTCCGGGCCAACCGCCTGCGCGGTAACCTGGGACCTGGAGTTATGTTCGCTTCCGACCTCTTCGGCTCAGGGATTGGCGGGCTGTTGGGGGGAGCGCTCCTGCTGCCGTTGCTGGGAGTACAAGCGATGTGCATTACTGCTGCCTGCCTCTGCCTGGCTGTGTCTGTAATAATAATGGTGGGACGACCCGGATAGTTTAATAACAACAGGATGGAATGATTATGAGCTTCACAATCTGTTTCGATGCCTTCATGCTGGGGCTGACCTATGCCCCGCTCTGCCTGGGATTCTGCGTGCCCATTCTCCTGCCCTTTATGGCTGCGAGAGCAGAGCCTACCCTGGCCGCGGGCGGCAAGACCCTGGGCATATTCCTGCTCGGTCGCTTGAGCGGTTACCTCGCCTTTGGACTAATCCTCGGAGGGTTGGGGCAGTATATTATCCTGAGCTCCGCGCGGATGGCAGTTGAGCTGGCCACCCTGTTGCTTGCGATCTTCCTGATATATTACGCCGTAAAGATCCAACCCCGAGAGTGCAATGGCGCCAAGGATGGGCTTCCTGCCAGAAATAAATTTTCCGATAAAACCCGCAACCGGGCGCCTTTCTGGATCGGTGCTTTATGTGGGATCTCCCTGTGCCCTGCCTTCCTGCTGGCCGCAACGGTTGCCTTGAAACTTAAAAACCCTCTGTCCGGGATGCTCTTTTTTCTTATCTTCTTCCTCGGCACGAGTTGCGTCTTGCTGCCGACTGCACTGTTGCCAAGGCTGGCGCGGCGACTCAACCGTCAGCGTCTCCGTAATGCAGGCAGCGCCATCGGGATGATAATTGGCTTTACCCTCGCGCTCCAGGCAATTGCCTCTCTCAGTGGAACTGCTATGGCAGTTGAAACCGAGTTTATTTCAACAGAGATCCCCTCTGTCGCAACGAATGCGCAAGCGCAAGCAACCTGGCAACCGCCAGCAGTCCTCAAAAACCTGCCTGCCCCTACCCTGACGGATCTCCTGCAGGTAGCGCCGGGGATGATAAGTTTTGTTCTTACAAATGACCCCGGGACATATTACCAGGCATTTGCATCTGATAAGCAGGGGAACACGGTTCCGGATGCATATGTCTTTCTCTGCCAGAATTTCATGACTGCGCAGGAGCTTAACCAAAGCGTGGGCTATTTCGGGCAGGTACCGGTCCTGCTGGGGATTGATCCCAAAGGAGTGATTACTGGCTTCAGGATATTATCCAACCGGGAATCCCCGGTTTATCTTAAGCTGGTGAAAAACCCAAAAGCATTTGCGAGCTATGCCGGAAAAAACCTCCAGGATTTAATCTCTAAGAGCGAAGAGATCGATATTGTCAGCGGCGCCACCTTCACCAGTGGCGCAATCGAGGCAGCGATACGTCTTGGCGGACGAGGCTTTGCGGAAGCGGTCCTTGGTAATATCCCCCTTGGGGAAAGCTTGCCAGAGCAGGAAGCCGCCACCTGGCAAAGGATCAGCAACTGGAAAAATACCCTGTTCATCATTACCTTGGTGATTGGCACAATTCTCCTGTTGCAGCTTCGTTATGCCTGGATTGAGATAGCGGTGCAGGGAGTTTCATTTATTGTCTTGGGAATTATCCTGCAAAAATTCTTCAGCCTGAATGATGTGATGCGCCTGGCGCTGCGAGAACTGCCTCCCTGGCCGGAACAGGCGGGGTGGTATCTGAGTATTGGCGCAATCCTGCTCTTGACGATCTTTTGCGGGAGGGTGTTCTGCCTGGCCTTCTGCCCTTTTGGAGCTTTAACCGAATTGCTCTGGCAAATCTTCCGCGTGAAATTGCAGGTACCGTACAAGCTGGATAGAGCCTTGCGCTTGTTACCAGCAATTATTCTGTCTGTAGTGGCTATTTTAACGGTTTTCACTGTCGCGGCTCCGCAGCCTTCCCCTGCCGAAGGCCTAATGCTCAACAAGCTGGTTGATCAAATCGAACCCTTTGCACCCACCTTCCTGTTGTTTTCAGGGCGGTTGGCGTGGGGTAGTTTTATAAGCTCTGAAATAATTTTGGGTGGTATTATCCTGCTGGCGCTTTTGGGCGGCGTCTTCTTCCGAAGGTTCTGGTGCTTCTACCTCTGCCCTGCAGGAGCGGCGCTGAGAATCTTATCCCGCTTGCGAATCTGCGGCCGCGTCCGAAGTGGGGAGTGCCTCGGGTGCTCCAGGAAGCCGGATGAGGATTTGATCTGCGAGGGCTGTGCCCGGCGGAGATAACTATTATTATTAAGCGGAGGTCACACAATGAATAACCGGCAGAAGAACAATAACTCCCAGGCGCGGCTGGCAGGGGCGCTGTTGGTTTTGCTGGTAGCCTTGGTGGTCAGCCTTGCCGGGACCGCGGTTTACCGCACCTTCCCCTCGCTTGAAATCGAAGAAGCCAGGGCTGGCAACGAGGTGCAACCCCCCTCCGCTTCACTGACATATCCTATTTCTAAAAATGAAGTTATGGCTTCAGATCTCTCGCTTCATGAAGCTCTTTACTGGGAAAAGCTCCCCGGTGGCCGGGTTTTATGCGGGCTCTGCCCGAGGCAGTGCGTCTTGCGCCATGGCGAGCGGGGAGAGTGCCGGGTGCGGGTAAATTTTGATGGCTCCCTGTACTCGCTGGTCTTTGGCAAGGCGGTCGCCCTGCATATTGATCCGATTGAGAAGAAACCGTTGTTTCATTTTCTCCCGGGTACACCGATTCTCTCCGTTGCCACGGCCGGCTGTAACCTCCGCTGCCGCTTCTGCCAGAACTGGTCGATCAGCCAGGCCTTTCCGGAAAAAGCCAGGCATGAAAACCTCTCCCCCGAACAACTTGTCGCCTTGGCAAACCAAAAGGGTATTCCTTCTATCGCCTATACTTATACTGAGCCAGCCATCTTTTATGAATACATGCTGGCAACCGCGAAACTGGCGCGCGCGGAAGGCATCAAGAATGTTATGGTTACCTGCGGTTACCTGAATGAGGAGCCATTGCGGGAGCTGGCGCAGTACCTGGACGGGGCGAATGTCGATCTCAAGGGCTTCAGCGAGGATTTCTATGCTAACTATTGCGGGGCCAAGCTGCAACCGGTTCTGGATGCCATCCGCTTCCTTTACCAACAGAAGGTATATATTGAGATCACCAACCTCCTCATCCCCGGCGGGAATGACGACCCGGAGATGATCCGAAAAATGTGCCGCTGGATTATCCAGGAGACCGGCTCGGAAGTGCCGCTGCATTTTAGCCGCTACCATCCTGATTACAAGATGGAACGTCCTGGCCCGACGCCGCTCAAGACCCTGCGGATGGCGGCGAAGATTGCCCGCGAGGAAGGCCTCCAGTTCGTTTATATCGGCAATGTGCCTCTCTCGGAGGAAGGCGGCGTTAACGGTGAGGAAACTTACTGCCCAAAATGCAACAAGCTGTTGCTCAAGCGGTATGGTTATTTTTTACAGGAAAACCATCTTGTTGATGGTGCTTGCCCAGAGTGCGGCGAAGTGATCTCCGGGGTATGGCAACCGGATAAAGGCCAGATGCAGGAATAACAACTGGGATGATTTCTGGTTATTGCAGGGAATTGTGTTCCTGCAACCACTGCTTCCACCTCTCGGCATCATCCCCGAAATCTTCTCCGGAAATCTCTTTGAGAGCATTGACCGCGACCGCCCGGGTTTGCTCGCCGGGTTCGGCAAGGGCGGCAATCAGGTGGGGCACGGCAGCCATGCCGAAGGGGATCATGGCCTCCAGGCAAGCCTGGGCGGTCTTGCCGCTGGTTTTTTCACAGGCACCCTGGATAGCTTCCAGGGCTCCCTCGCCACCGATAAGGCTGAGCGCCTTGACCATGGTGCGGGTGGCGCGCTGGCTGCTTTCATTCTCCAAGGTTCTGAGCAATGCCGGCAGAGCTTCCTTGCACTCAAGTCCGCCCAGTAGGAAGGCGGCATTTTCTCGGATCAAGGCGTCCGGGTTTTGCAGAAGCTGGATAACCATATTAGGATCCAAAGGATTATTCTTTGCCTTGGGGGCAAGTTTGAGCAAGGCCACGGCCGCGCACCGGCGTACCCCGGCAATGGGATCAGTCAGCCGCATAACCAGCGGTTTAATCGCTTCTGGGTCTCCCAGCTCTCCAAGATCATAAGCCGCGGCCATTCTTAAAGTTTCATCATTACTGCTTAAATTGCGGACCATTGCGGTGACGGGATTCACCTCTTCCCGGGGTTGGGTTGAGTTATTGCCAGTGCCGTTAATGATGTCTTCGATCTGCTGGTTGCGCTTGGCATTGGCTTGATGAATATCCGCAATGCCTTCCATGGCGCTGACTGTTCTACCTTGTATGCCGTACAACGACAGCACAGTCGTCTTGGTGCGGGAACGCGCCAATGCGGATTCAACAGCAGTAACAATTGCGGATTCCTCGTCTCCCTGGAGGCGGAGAAAATCATTCATATATGGGCTGGTAAAGGAGATTTTTTCGCCGAGAATGCCAATCGCCGCCAGTCTTAACTCTACTGGATTGTCTGTGTCTTTCGCGACGCTCAGGAAAATCTCATTATTTTGATTATGGGGAAAGGTTTGCAATGCCCTTAACGCCGCGATCCGCAATTGGTAAGGTTGCTCCTGGTTTTCAATCAGCGCTGTAAGGCTATCAAAAACCCGCCCACGGTCAAACACGAGAGTTTCCGGACCGATGCTGACAAGCGCGGAAATCGCACTTTTTCGTTGCGAGAGGCTTAAGCTTTTCTGGCGTAAAGCCTGCAGGAGTGAGGTAACCGAATCGATATCCTGGTTTTTGCCTACAATCCGCATTGCTACTTCGGAGGCTTCCTCATTTGTGCTCAGGATCTTCGCGCGGGCAATTTCCAAGCCCTCGTTTATCTCGTCTTCCCCTCGTAAATCTTTGTTCTCAAAGAGGCTTTCGAGACTAATCAAAGCTGCGACAACCTGTTGTGGATTATCACTATTGGCATCCCTTGCGAAAATCTTAAGATCGCTCTCCCCGCCCCAGATCAAATAGACCACTATCGCGGTTATTAATACGGTTGGGATTATGGTTAGAGAGCGCCTTGCTGAGCGATTACTGCGAACAAAGCGCATTGCCCTCCGAATCGGCGACAGGACCCGGGCGTTGATCGGCTCGCCCGCCAGGTAAAGCCGCAGGTCTTCCGCCAACAGGGGCATCCTCTGGTACCGCTTGTCAGGGTTTTTCTCCAGGCATTTGAGGATTATGGTGTTGAGATCCTTGTCCAGGTTCGGGCGCACCGCGATGGGCGGCATGGGTTCCTTGTTGACAATCTCTTCTATGGTCTTGAGGACGGTATCGCCGCCGAACGGCCTGCTGCCGGTCGCCAGTTCATACAAAATTACCCCGATGGAGTAGATATCGGTGCGGTGGTCAATGCTGCGGGATTCCCCCTTGGCCTGCTCCGGGCTCATATAAGACGGCGTTCCCAGCACCGAGCCGCTCAAGGACTTGAAAGAGGTTGAGGTCATATCCTTGGCAAGGCCGAAGTCCATGATCTGCGGTCGACCGGTCTTTTGAATCAGAATATTCTGAGGCTTGAGGTCGCGGTGGATAATGCCCCGGCGGTGGGCCGCATCGAGCGCCAGGCAGATTTCCCGGATATAACACAGGACATCCCGCAGGGGAGTCTTTTCCTTGGCTACTAACGCGGCTAAATCATAACCATCGACGAATTCCATGGTATAGTAAAACTTCCCGTGTTCTTCGCCGACGGAATAGACACTGACAATATTAGGGTGGTTGAGGGCGCCCAAAGCGCGAGCTTCGCGTAAAAATCGCATGGTGCTCTGGTTACTGGATTCCTCGCCTTTGAGCAACACCTTGAGAGCTACAGTCCGGCGGAGTTTTTGATCATATGCTTTATATACAATCCCCATACCCCCGCGCGCAATTTCTGATTCGATCCTGTATTCGCCGAATTGCTTATCTTTTTCACTCATTTGCGATAAGGAATCTTCTTCATCGACCAGTTGCAGGGTATCATCTCCGGAGTCACCATCCTCTTCTTCCCCCACAAACCCGGCTTGGATTTGGGAAGCTACCAGGGGCCGCGATTTATCAGATTTACCCTTGGGGGCTGGTTTTTCCTGGGGAAACTGGATCGTAGGGGCATCAAAGCCTGTGGGGGATGGTCCGCCATTTTCCGCACTAGCTTCGACCTCGGGTTTACCAGGTTGTGAAACCTGGGCTGCTTGCACTGTTTTTTCAGGCACAGAAGCCGCTGAGTGCTCTTGCTGGTTGCGTTCAATCTTACGGGTAGTCGCGGATTCCCCAGGTTCCGCAGCCCGCAAGGGGGCATTGCACTTTGTGCAATTTACTTCTTTTGCTAGGGATAGGGCGCCTTTAGCCCTGAAGGTGTGACCGCAGGAATCGCAGATCAAGAGGGGGCGGTTGGGAAGAACCAGTTCCCCGCCACAGCTTGGGCATTCCCCTTTCTTACCTGGGATTACCTTTCGCATCTTGAAAACGGTTTTACATGCAGAGCATACAACGTGTATTGGGTCTTTCATTCTGGTGCTTTCTGTCTAATCCTGCCTGATAATTAGATATAGATATAGAGTAAGGATATCTCGTAGCCCTCGCCAGCGCAAGGACTTTTGCCTGTACAATCGAAATATCCAGCCTTCTGTCTTCAATTGTATTAACAGCTACGCTAATTGTCATGCCATGAGGTCGCGCGGAACTCATTTACTGCCCTGTATAATCTTTTTTGTCGTGCAACAAAATAATTCCCTCATGGTTTTTAAATTGGCAGCCAAACCGTAACCGTTGTGCCTTGGTTTACCGTGCTTTCCACAGTAATTTCGCCATTATGATTTTTTATAATAGTCTCACAGATGCTGAGTCCCAGGCCAATCCCCTTGGCCTTGGCAAGAGGGGAACCCGCGGGGGCGTGTTCGCCCTTGGTGCTGAAGAAGGGGTTGAATATTTGGGAAAGGTTTTCTTCCGGGATACCAATCCCGGTTTCGGAGATACGGATGTATGCACGGCTAGTGGAGGAGCTGGCCGCGCTGCTGGCGCAACTTGCCCCGGTTTCAACCCGGATTACTTTCTCGGAGGCTCCCAGAACCGCGTGATAGGAGTTGGTGATGAGGTTTCTGATAACCCTGATGATTTCTTCCTGGTTAAGGCATACTTTAGGAGCATCGTGATAGGTCACCATCAACTCCACTCCCTGTGTGGAGTACTCCTGCCTTAAGGGAGCAAGGGCTGTCTGGGCGAGCTTGGCCAGGGATGCGGGTTCCCTTTGGGAGGAAGCCGACCCGGTAAAGATTAACAGGCTTTGCGTAATCTCAGCGGCGCGTAAACTCGTTGCCAGGATAGCTTCCAACCGCTCCCTGACCTTTGGCTCGAGGGATTTCATTTTGAGCAGAAGTTCGACATATCCAATAATGTCGACATGGATACTATCAAATTCGTGCGCAAGGCCAGCGCTCAAGGTGGTAATGGCAGCCAGTGATTCCGAGCGGATCCTGGTTCTTTCCATATCTTTCCGCTGACTGCCGTCATGGAAGACGCATAAACTGGAAACCCCTCCCGCGCTGTTGCGGAACGGCGTGCTGACCAGATCATAAATCCTGCCGTCCCGCAAGCTTGCCTGGCGTTGCAGGGTTTTACCCTTATCGATTACATTTTCCAGGTTGCATTCCCGGCATACTGGCTCAAAACCTGGCAGAGACTCATGGCAAATCTTGCCGGCCTGATCGCCAAACCACTCGATGGCCCTGTTATTCATATAGCGGACGTGATGATCGCGATCGATAATAATCATCCCTTCGCCAATCGCCCCCAGGGAATTATCAATGGCGTGATAACGCTCCTCGGTCTGCTGCAAGACCTTTTCCACCTGCCGCCGTTCCTCCTTTTCCGCTTCCAGTTCCTGTTCAATCCGGCAATACTGGTTCTGGATGGTGCCGATAATGCAATACAGCAGGATAAAAAGGGTGATTGCGATTGTGGTATAAGTCATGATGTACAGGGAGGAGAGCGGTTCGGACAGATAAACATTGACGATCGACACAGCCAGGAAGGCCAGCAGGGCAATCCCTAGGGGCAGGAGGATCTTTAATCTGGTATACTCCATCCTGCGAAGATCCATAATTTCTCCGTTTGTCTATCTCGGGGGCTCAGTCATTTATCAGGGAATATCTGTTGCTGGCGTTAAACGCATATCCCGGAGCTGCATTTATTTTTTTGCCCTGATCTTAAGATTGTAGGTAAGGGCGTTTGAAACCCAGCGCGAGAGCTTGGCCAGTTCGATCGGCTTCTGGATTAGTCCGAAGATCTCAAACTGCTCATTGGCCTTGGCAAACCTGGAGGTATCCTTACCGGTTATGATAATCACTGCCGGGCGGTTCTTCTCCGGAATTTCCTGCAATTTCTCCACAAAGGTGAAGCCATCCATGATTGGCATCTGGATATCCACAAACACCAGGTTAACCTCATGTTCCCGGATGAATTGCAGGGCTTCATTCCCGTTATCGGTGGTAAAAACGCTGTTATCCTTGCGCTCCAATGCGAGTTTCAGCAGATCCCGGGTGGCGGCTTCATCATCAAGAACCACCACCAAGGCAGGCTCTTCAATCAGGTTTGATTTAAAGATGCCGCTCTTCCTGTCTTTTGAGGTTTTGTCCGGCTTTTTGATTGGCAGCCAAATGGTAAAGGTGGTAGATTTGTCCGGTACGCTCTGTACTTCAATTTCACCATCATGGTTCTCAATGATGGTATGGCAGATGCTCAATCCCAGGCCGGTACCCTTGACCGCGGCCTGCGGGGTGTTCCTGGCATGTTCGCCTTTGCGGGAAAAGAAGGGAGTAAAGATCTTCGAAATATCTTTTTCATGGATCCCGCAGCCGGTGTCTTTTATTTCGGCAAAGATCCGATTGCCTTGCTTGCCGGTTTTGATTGAGATAACCTTTTTATCTTTACCGAGCATGGCATGCTGGGCGTTGGTAATAAGGTTAAGGATTACCTGGCCAATCAACCCGGGATCCATGGCGGTAAAGGGAATGGGCTTGAAATCGGTCTTGAACTGGATACCGATACTTTCAAATTCCGAGCGGACAAGTTCAATGGTATCCTCGATTACCTTGACCAGGTTTGCTGAACCGGGCGCGGCCTGCCGTGACTGGGAGAATGACAGGAGGTTATGGGTAACCCCCCTGGCCCGCTGGGCGGCCTTGAGGATACGCTCGATATAACCGCGCACTTCAGGCTCCAGGTTCGGCCATTCCAGCGCCAGTTCTGAAAAGCCGAGGATCGTGACATTGATATTATTGAATTCATGGGCGACTCCCCCGGCGAGGGTGCCGACAGCAGCCATGCGTTCGCTCCTGACCAACTGGTTTTCCAAACGCCGGCGTTCCCTAATTTCTTCGGAAAGCCTCTCATTGGCCTGCTGCAATTCCAGGGTCCTTTCCTTGACCCGGTGCTCCAGGCTGTCATGGGCTTCCCGCAGAGCGTTTTGCGCTTTTCGTTCCAGGGTTTGATCCCGGAAGACCAGGACCACCCCGCTTAAGTTTTCATCGTGGTTTCGGATGGGAGCCGCGCTCTCCGCAATCGGGCGCCTGAAATTATCTTTGCATAAAAGCTCCACATGCTCAGTGCGCCCGACAATCCCGCCTGAAGCAAGGGCTTTTTCCGCCAGGTTACATGCGCTTTCACCGGTGTTTTCATAAACAATCTGGAAAATTTGCGTTAAAGGCTTACCCAAGGCGTCAGCCAGCGACCAACCGGTCAACTCCTCCGCCACGGGGTTCATGCGGGTAATCAAGCAGCCTGGGTCGGTAACAATTACGGCATCGCCTATGGAATTCAGCGTGGTTGCCAGGTTATTTTCACTTGCCCGGAGCGCGTTCTCGCTCTGTTTCTGATCCGTTATATCCATGGCAATGAAGACCGCGCCCCGCACCGTATCCTCGGAGATCAAGGGCGAGATATTCACCCGCACCGGGAAGGTCGAGCCGTCGCGTCTGCAGACCTCGCTTTCCAGGCGGCTGAAAGGCTCTTTGGCATTGATGACATCGGCAAACTGTTGGGTGCCATCGCAGGTTGCAAAAATGGTCTTGACCGGCTTGCTGCGCAGTTCTTCCGCGTTGAATCCGGTAAGGCGTTCGGTGGCGGGATTGACATAGATAATCTGGCCGTCAATACTCACCGCCAGGGCAATCTCGCCGATATTTTCGATCATATGGCTCATCAAGCGGAACTGCTGGGAGAGTTCGTGGTAGCTGAAGGCCTCGCCAAGGCTCAGTTCGGTGGTGAAGGTCTCGCTGTTTTCTTTGGTTACGATAATAAAGCCGCTATCAATGTTGCCGGGGATATTGATCAGTCCCGGCTGTCCGGCGGTAGCGGGGCTGCCATGGTTATAAGAATATAAAAACTGGAAAGCGAAGTAAGTAAAGGCTTCGCGCTTCTGGCAGAAGGCCGTATCAATCGAGCCGCGGCGCAGATGCGCCAGGTGCTCCGTTTCGGCATCGACGCAGACGATCTTCACTTCATCGCTCTTACCCGCTTTTTCTATTGCCAGGGCCGCACCGGGACCGCTATTGCCATCGAAGCCTGCAATCCCCTTTAGGTGGGGATAGCGCTGCAGGTATTCCCCGACCACGGCCTCAGCCCTGGTCGAACTTACATCGAGATCGTTTTCCGGGCCGAGAATGGTAATGCCGGGGAACTTCTCCAAGCTGCTTTTAAACCCCCGGAAACCAGCGCGCATATTATTGAGGTCCAGAATACCTATCATCAAGACTTCGCCCTCTTCCCCAATCAGCCGTACCATCTCCTCGGCCATCGCCACCCCCATCCGGTACCAGTCGGTACCCACATGCGCCAGCCGTTTGCTGTTGGGAATATCTGAATCCACGGTAACCACCGGGATGCCTTTATCCATGGCTTCATCAATCAGCGGGATTGCGCTCTCATCCCAACCGATCGTCATAATCCCGGCTACCCTCCGCTTAATGGCTGACTTCAAGGCTTTGAGGTAAGCGCCGGTATCTTCGTCATCGGTGCCATCGAGCGTAATTTTAATATTATGAGTAGCGGCAAAACGGCGCAGGATCGGGTGTGCCCGGTTGACAAAAACCGGGTGATGCAGGAGCTTCGAGATCCAGACGTATTCTTCCATGCTTGGCCTCCCGTGTACATCCGGTTTTTTTTATCTGCGAGGTGTAGCATTGTTGTGCTTGCTGGAGTTTCATATTCGGCCTCCCCTTGTGCAAACGCAGCAGAATGACCGGATATAACAAAGTTATAGCTTTTTAGCAGGCTTTGTCAAAAGGGAATTCCGGCAAGTTAATAACTCCTTTACCCAACCATGCTTAAAGGCAGAGAGGCTTGCTGATGCAAGCCTCTCTGGACGACTGGATTAAAGGTTTGATATGTTTGGAAAGTTTAAATGAAATCAACGAGGCTCATCGGGATAATGCTGCCGGCTACGCTTAAGGAAGCATTGAAGATATTGCTCTCGGCTTGGTATTTTACAATCGCGTCCGCGTAATCCAGGTCAATCCGGGCGGCAAAAATACTGGAAAAGCTGAGTTGCTCATCTGCCAGGCGGTTCTTCATCATTTCAAAGCGATCCATAGTGCTCCCAATCTTGGCGCGGCCGTCCAGAACGCGGTCTTGGTCAACATCAAAGTTGGCAAGTAATTCATGCAGGGTGCCGACGTCATTCGCGTGGCCCGCGTCAATCACATCGGTCAGGGTGCTGAAGACATTTTGCTCACGTTTCTTGCCGGACAACCCCATGTCCTGGGGGGCAAGCTCAATATCATTATCCACCAACGGGGTAAGTACCGGGTCGACATCGATATTAACCGAACCATTGATCCCGGAGCTGTTGACCTCGCTCAGAACAATCCCCATCTCGGGTGGTATAATCACCGGATCAGGGTTAGCAATTGACCCGGTAGCGACCAGGTTGGTATGAGCGGCATCGCTGTACAAATTAACTGTAATCGTCGGTCCCGGTGTCGGTGGAGAGGTAATGGTGAGATCCGCATAGAGTTCGCCATTAACGCCGGAATTCACGCCCGCTTCAATGCCATTGATGCTCCAGCGGTTGAGCAAATCATTGTCGTCATTGGTTTCAGCCAACTGCGGGCCGTCCTGAATGAGGTGCAGAGTTGCCCCGGCCAGGCGGCTGGAGATCTGGATAGCCTTGCCGTCATCAGAGATCTTGGCGTAGGTATAGGTGTCGGACTCGTTGATCTCCTGTAGCAAATCGCTGACGGTGGCAAAGGTGGCTTCCAACTCAATACCAAAATCATCCGCCAGGTATTGCAGATCGACTGAGCCGGTGACATGTTCGTGGAGTGTGCCGGGAGTTCCCACCAGGGTTACGGTGCCATTCTGCGATGGACCAGCCAGTGAACCGGAGGCGACGAGATCGGTCTTAGTAGGGTCGCTGTAAACCCGTACGGTCCAGGGCGGGCCCCCAAGATCAACCACATCGATATACATCTTGCCATCGATATCGGTATCCACGCCTTTCTGTAAACCGTGAAGCTGCCAACCGCTGAGTTGATCCTGGGCGTCATTAGTCTCTTCAAACGCCTCCACCTGCACGGTTGCCCGGTAACTTTCGGGGAACTGGATCTTGACATTAATATCAGCGTCATCGGCGATATAATTCAGGCGGACAGTCCCGGAGACGCCGCTGCCGTTATCCGGCGACAGGGTCACGATTCCCTGGCCAGTGGTGGTGGTAACCTGGCCCACAGCGATGCGATCTTCAGGTAATCTGCCGCTATCCTTGAACGCCTCCACCTGGTAGTCGTTGCCACCGAGGTTGGTGACAGAGAAATAAACATTGTCATCAATGTCGGTGGTGACTCCCTGGGTCAGCCCGGCGAGCTGATAACTGGAAAGGTTATTGTTGACGTCGCGGGTTTCCTGGAACAAGGGATTGCTCATATCATCCGCGCCGACCGCGATGGTGAGTGGGGTGCCGTAGTACCCCGGGATATCCGCGAGCAGGGTCTGCTTGGTCAGAGCCGGAACCACTGAGTTGCCGACAATAAAATTATTGCCGGCAACGCTGGACCCCAGGATCCCCAGGTCGCGCGCGGTGGTGTTATTAGCAATCTCGCTGATAGAAATAGCATTGGCCGCGCCAGTGGTATTGGTAAACACCAACCCGGTGCCGGCGCTGTTGGCGTCCACCACCACTTCATCATTGGTGGCATCTGCCACTAGGTCGGCAATATCCTCCAGTGTGTCGGCGGTGCTGAGATTAACCTCCACTCCCTGGGTGATAGTGCCATCGAAATATTCGATATAGATCGAGCCTTCGGCCACGCCGTCGCCCCGGTTGAGATCTTCCAGGCGGGTGCTGGTATCGATGCCGAGATTGACCTGGGGGGTGAGGATATCCGAGCGCATGGTGGTAACCAGCATACCGAAGACATCGCTGGCCTTGATATTCATCGGCACATAGCTGTTACGGTCAACCTGCACAGAGATATCATTTTCGTTACCCTTGAAATATACATACTTGGTCCCGACAATTTCGAAGGGCTCTTCGTTGGTATGCGTGCCGCTGAAGATGTAACGGTCGCCAATAGAGCGGTTGCCGATAATTAAAAGCTGCTCCAGGATAGCGCCGATCTCAAGCACGGTCGCCTGGCGCATATCGGGGGTGGTAGTCTCCGACGCCATGCCGGTTACCAGTCCTTCGGCGTTGGTCAGGATATCATTGACATCCTGCAAGGCGCCATCGGAAAGTCCGAGGAAAGATTCGCCCACCTCGATATTACGGTTGTACTGGCTGATTTGCTGGATGACGGTCTGGATGCGGATGCCTTCGTTCGCGGCCAGGGGATCGTCAGATGGGTTGATAACCCTCTGCCCAACCGCCATCTGTTCTTGCACGCGCAGCAAGCGGGAGTAATTGTCCAAGATATTATCAATGGCCGTGTTGGTAGCCATCTTCATAGTAACGCGCATGTTTTTCCCCTTATGCTTACATATTCATTAAGGCTTCATACAGAGCGTCGGCGGTGCTGATAAACCTGGCCGCGGCCTGGTATGAACGCTGGAACTGGATCATCAAGGTCAATTCTTCATCAAGGTTGACCCCGGAGAGGTCTTCGCGCTGGTTGGTGACGCTCAAGAGGATATCCTCCTGCGTTTCTTGCAGGCTTCGTTTCTGCGAGAACTCGATTCCCAGCCTGCCGATAATGCCCTGGTAATAATCATCTGCGGTGGCTGTATCATTATTGTAGATCTTTTCGTTGCGCAATTGCAGCAGGCTCTGCGCGTTAGTATTATCGCCGCTCTCAAAGGTCGTGGCGCCGGCGAAGAAATCCGGGTTATCCTTAATGTCATCCGCCACCCCGATAGTGCCGGCGTCATACCCAGAGAAGAAGATGTTCATCCCCAAGGTGGCCAGCACACCGCTGGTATCGCGACCGAAGCCAAGGGTATAATTCTCTGAATTCGAAGTAAGGGAGAGCTTGTTGGAGTTATCAATGGAAACGGTGAAGGTGGAGGGATCGATCCCATAAAGCTCCTCAAAACCATCCAGCGCCGAAGTCAGCTTGCTGTAGAATGAATTTTCAAAAAGGTCGGTGCGGACAATGGTGGCGTCATCAGCGGTATAATTAATATCAATTTCTCCGTTGATGCCGCTGCCGGCAACTTCCGTTATGGTAACCGTGCCGCTGGTTGAGCCGACCGGCAACACCGTGCCTTGGGCAACTAGGTTGGTCTGCGCGGCATCACTATAAATCTCTACCAGGATATCTATACCAGGGAGAGGACTGTCATAAACATTAAAGTAAAGTTCGCCATTGGTGTCGGTGTTGGCATCGTACTCCAGCCCGGTCAGATTGACATTTGACAGGGTGTTGTATTGATCCACATTGTTGTTGTGGTAAAGAATAGTGTCGGGTTCGCCGGTGTTGTCCAGGTCGATCTCGATATTCATGGTTGTAACTTCGCCGCTGATTTCATTGCGGACAATCAACTCCAGGTTCCCGTTCTTGGGATTATAAGTGTTAGAGAGCGGGTTGAAGGCAAAGTCCAGCTCATCCAGGGTTTTGAGGGGATCAATCACCCCGACGGTGGAACTTACTTCGGAATAGCCGACCAGCCCCTGCCCCTGGGAGTGGAGCCGGTTGAAATCCCAGATAAACTGCGCGGCCAAGCGATCTACATCGTCTGCATAGCTCACCAGGATGGTATCGCGCATTTCCATCAGCGCGGTCAGGCTGCCGGTGGTGGGGGCGATCTCCTCAAGGTCGGATGCAAAAACCACCCTCTCAATCAGCATGTCATTCATTTCCACTTTTTCAGTAGTAATATCGTAACTCTGGTTTTCAAAGACCAGCAACCGTCCGTTGAGCGAGACAATAACCTGCCCATTGTCCTCCTCGGTGACTGTCACATTCATAATCTCGGATAATTGTCGCAGGTTTTCCGTGCGCTGGTCGCGCGAATCGTTGGCGATCTTATTGCCAATCCCGCCTTGTTCGGCGCGAACCACATCCTGGTTGAGCCGGGCGATTTCCGTGGTCAGCGTATTAACCTGGTTGACTGTATCCAGGATCTTATTATTAATATTCCGGCGCATCTCGTAGAGCTTGGTATCGATATTCCGGAAGGAATCTGCCAGCACCTCGGCCTGGAAGATCAGGGTTCGGCGAGTGGAGATATCTTCCACATAATTGGTTACATCCGAAACCCCGCTCCAGAAGTCGTCAAAAGCGGAAGAGAGATCATTCTCGGTCAATTCATTGAAGATGCCTTCAATGTTTTCATAATGATTGATCTGGGTCTCAAAGTATTTGAAGAGCGTGGTGGCTTCGCGGACCTGGGTTTCCAGGAATTCATCCGCCACGCGCGAGACCTTACCAACCACCACCCCGCTGCCCAGCACGCCAAAGGTTTTCACATCCGGCAGGGCTGCATGGGTCATCACGCGCTGCCGGGTATATCCGGGCGTGGCGGCGTTGGAGACATTATGGCCGACAGTATTAAGAGCCAGCTGGCTTGTCATCAGTGCGGTAGCGCCAATATTCAGAGTTTTGAAGGACATCCCTGTACCTCCCTTTAGGCTTTATGGTCAACCATATGAAGCTGTTCGCCATAGGCCCGTCCTACCCTACAATAGGTAGCGGGCGTCGTCCTGGCGTCAGCGATAGTCTGGAAAAAACCCACGACATGCCCGATGCCGTGACACAGGAGCATGGCGTTCTGTTGGGTACGGTAGCGCAGGCGCTCCAGCACCGCGGTCAACTGCCTGCGCAGCGGTTCGAGGACTTCCGCAATACCTTTGTCCAGGTCTGAAATTGCCTCCAAGGTAGGCGTTTCCCGGAGTTCATATTCGCGCCCAATCGCTTCAACACAAGCCAGGCGTTCCTTCTCGGCTTCCTGGACAGCCAGGATCAAATTGCTCTCGTTCTCGGTGATTTCATTCACCAGGTCCGCGTTGTTTTGGATTAACGCCTGGCGCTTTTCATCCGCGAGCCTGAGTAGCTGTTCATGCCGCTCGGTATGGGCTTTGAGAATCTCAGCAAGTCTCTCTATTTCTTTTTCCATTGCCAAACCTCCTGTTGATAATTTCTGAATTATTCCGGGCTGCAATTTGAGCAGGGATATCTTTGTCATGCCCCCTTATAATCCCCTGCTTTGAATCCCCTGCTGTTGCAGTACCCCCTGGTAGGCCAACTCCGCCAGGCCGAAGCCTTCTCCGGCGGCAATTTCTCTGGCATATTCTTCATAAACCATTTCCTGGAAAATCTTCTCCGGGGTCCCACCGTAACCGAAATCGCTAATGGGTTCGGCTTCGTCCATCGACTTGAACATCTCCCCGATAAAGAAGGCGGCGAATTCCCTGGAAACCGCGCGCGCACCCTCTTCATCTTCTTTCGTCGAGGTTTGCCGGCCGGAAAGGCTTTTCGCCTTTCGATTCATCGCCTCGGTATACGCCTGGGTGCGCTGATCATTGGCTACGCCATGGTTTCCAAGCGGTGTCAGAAGTGGTAATTGCATCTTATGCCCCTGATATTTCTTTAAAAATTATTTAACTATGATCTCTGCGTGTAGCGCTCCGGCGCGTTTTAAATTTTCAAAGATGGCAATAATATCCCGTGGGCGCGCTTTCATGGCATTAAGCGTATTCAACAGGCTACGAAGGTTTTCGCTCTGCCCCTGTGCGGATTCGCTGACTTCGACCAGGGAGCGTTCCTCGTTATTCTCCTGCAGGAAG
>JAFGNG010000196.1 GCA_016927125.1 Planctomycetota bacterium
CAACGTGGAGATGAGCGACGAGGCGGTTGAGCTTTCCAGCCTGCTGGCGACCAGCTTCGACCGGGACGCGGAAGATTTTACGGAAAACATCAATTCCTCGCAGCGGATTATTGTCGCGGCCGAGGGCTTTGACAGCCGGATGGTCGAGGTAATCAGTTGGCTGGTTAATAACGGCGCCGACATCTGCGGCCTGCGCTACCGCACCTTCATGGTCGGCGGCCAGGAAATCTATTTCGCCGAGCAGGTCGTGCCCCAAACCGACCCGTCGGTCGATTCAGCGGAACGCAAGTCCCCGAGCCCGGTGGAGGCGGAAGAGCCCTGGCGGGTGCGGCAGATGCAGTACTACACCGACCGCCTAATCCCGAGCGTTGCCAACCAGCTCGAAGAGCTGCTGAAATTAATCCGCTCGCATACCTTCTCAATCGACTGGTCCCATAAGTACTACTTCCTGGTGCGCGGCGCGCGCCGGAACCTGCGGATCCGCACCTACCAGCGCAACCGCATTGATATCGGCTTCTTCAATGCCAGCGTGGAAGCTGTCAATGAATTCATCAACGCCTATTCTCTGAATGAGTTCGAAGCTAACTCGATTGGCGGTTATGAAAAGAGCCCCTTCGTGGGCACTACCTCGGATGTGGAATTTGACGACCGCTGGCGCGCGGCCCTCTGCGACTGGTTGAGCGGAGCCACCCCCGGCACCACCACGCCGGAACTGCCCCCCAAAGGCAGGTCGCTCTAAAGAGCCTTGCCTCCAGCACTATCCCCGGACAACATCACGAGTTAGTTATCCCCAAAGCCTGAATTGTGGAGGGGGTGCTCGCCGGGATCAGTTGGCAGAGTCCTCCGGCAGGGTAATCGTCTTTCCTACCGGCAGCCGGTCCGCTTGCAAGCCGGGATTCGCCGCCAGGATCCTGGTATAATACTTCCCATTTCCGTAGGTACGCGCGGCAATACTCCAAAGGGTATCGGTTTCCCTCAAAATATATAACCGGGGGCTGTTTTCTTCGGAAAAGGCATTGCAGACCGAGGTGCCGCCGATGGTATAGATAGCGCGTTGATGGGAATCAGCAGGTGGTACCCGCGTATTAGTCTCCGCAGGCGAACAATCCTTCAAAGCCACCAACTCGCTGCTATCACTGAGTTTACAGCCTTTGCCAGGACGCCTTGGCAGGATCGCCTTCTCCACTTTCGGGGGAGATTTTTCAGAGATCCGCTCTGCTTCAACTTTCTCCGCTGAGGGACTGGTTGAACGAGTGAGGGGGTGCTGGTATTGGTCGGGGTTTGTGTCGATTACCGAAATAATCCGGCCCTGGGAGTCGGTGTTGGGGTTGTTTCCAACCCCTGCTGAGGACACTGGGGTGAGGTAGGCAATAATCTGGTCAATCCGGCTGATCAGGGCAAATACTCCAATAATAGCGATAATCATGACAAGGAGAGCCCCCAGGCGGGGCTGCAATCCCCGATCAGATGAATGATAATCTACTTTTGTCATTTTTCTGTTATAACTCCTATATAAACAAAGGCTGTTATGGAAAACACCTACGCATGCTATATATCGACTAAAAAGGGGAAAAAACTTAACCATATTTATGGAAGGAGGTTAGGGGAGAACAGGCAATTTGAGCTTTAATCCTATGTTGCACTAGGTAGCGGGATAGGCAAAGTAATCGAGGTTGATTTCCGGGAAGATTTTATCAATGGTTTCGATAGCGCTGAGGGTAAGCTCTGTAATCTTGCCGGTCTCCAGCATCTCCACGAGGCAGTCGAACCTTGCCAGATGGTCGCGCACGCGGTTGCTGGCGTACTCCGGGCTGGTCTGGGTACGGATAATGAAGGTCCAGTCCGAGCCTTGCGCAATCAGGAGTTCCCGCGCGGCCTGCCGCAGCACCCGCCCTGCCAGTGAGTCTGCAGCAGTCTCCCCAGTCTCTTGCAGGAGTTTTGCCAGGCGATGGGCAGCTTTATGCAATAAGGGATAAACCCAGCGGTTGTCATTGGTGATCCAGAAGTCATAATGCCCATCCGCCCCCCAGCTTGAGGCAATGGGGTTAACCACCTGGTTGGTGGGGAATTGCTGCAGGTATTGCGCTGGGGTAATGGTTTTAACAATCTCCTGGTCGTAGTGCATCTTGCGCAACAGTATGTCAATGAAGATCGGCCCTTCAAACCACCAATGCCCGAAAAGCTCGGTATCATACGGGGAAACCACCAGCGGCGGCTGCCCCATACCCCGGGCAAGGTTTTGCACCTGCTGCTGGCGCTGGCGGAGGAATTCCCCGGCATGGCGCGCTGCCTGCTCCCGCGCCGCATGGGGATCATAAAGCTGCTTCTCCTCCGCGCCGGTGACGCGATAATACTTGATGCCGGTATCACAGCGCAAAGTTCCGTCAACCAGGACATCACCCAGGTAAGCCTCATCCAGCTCAAAACCGATATCGCGATAGAATTCTCGGTACAGGGGATGCCCGGGATAGCCTTCCTCAGCGCTCCAAACCTGCCGGCTGCTCTCCGGGTCGCGGGCGAAGGCAGCAACTCCCTCAGGGGTGTATACCGGCGCGTAAACCCCGTTGCGCGCCGGGGGGATGGCATGGGTCAGCCCATGCGTGTCGAGAATAAAGAAGCGGATGCCGGCTTCCCGTAGGGTCTTGTCCAGGCCGGGATAATAGGCGCACTCCGGCAGCCAGATCCCGGCGGGCGGGACCCCGAAGATAAACCTATGGTAATCACAGGCGGTAAAGATCTGCGCCTTAATCGCGCCGGGATCTTCCTGCAGCAGGGGGAGAAAACCGTGGGTGGCGGCACAGGTGATAATCTCCAGGTGTCCCAGCGAAGCCAGGCGGGCATAGGCCTTAGCTACCTGCCGCCGGTAATGGTGATCAAACCAGTAAATAGTATCGCGGAGCAGATTCTGGTACCACTGCGCCAGGGCATGCATATGGCTGTCATGCCGGGTGCGCTTAACTTCGCGGTTGGTGAGTTCGAGGACATTACGCAGGTGCCGGAGATAGCGCTCCTGCAGCAGGGGATCCTCCATCATGGTCAGAAGAGTGGGCGACATGGAAATCAGCAGGTGGTAGTCCACACCGTCGTCTTCAAGGCGTTCGAAGGTCCGCAAGAGCGGGAGGTAGGTTTCCGTCATGGCCTCGAAGAACCAGCGTTCCTCGAGGAAATCTTCATGTTCGGGATGGCGCACGTAAGGTAGGTGCGCGTGCAGGATCAGAGAGATATAACCGGCAGGCATGGTTCCCCACTTATGATGCCTCGCCCCATCACGGCTTGCGGATGCGGATGCAGTCCCAGGCTTCGTGCTGGGTGCGCTTCATGATATCAATCCCGATATCCACGCACTGGCGCAGCTCCGGATGGAGGGTTGAGTGCAATTCAAACGGCAACCCAAGTTTGCCTTCGTCGAGAGTACATTCAATTTCAAAGGATCCGTCACTCTCCGTCGGCACCTCGCGCCCATCGAGCAACAAGGTTGAATCTTTCGGGGTGGTGCCGCGCAGGGTAAGTGACGCTGTTATTTTCAAACTGTCACCCAGGTTGTTTTCAGGCGTAATTTCCGGAAAATGCTGGTGGATTTCCAAGGTTTGAGGTGAATCAAGGGGAGCCGGGGAGTCATCCTGCTCTGGCTCCGGGCAGGCAACGCTTACGGCTTCAGTCTCAAGCGGTTCCAGGGTGATTTCTTCATCCTCAAAGTCACCGGAAAAATCGGCAGAGGTATTATCGAAATCCTCTACCTGCAGGGGTGAGGGCTGCATCTTCACGCAAAGGCTGGCAAGGGAAGAGTTAGAAGAAGCCGTGGTTATGCTGCTGGCGCTCTCCTGCGGAGTTGAGTCACTACTGGAAAGGATTGCCAGAAGGGAAGTATGCCCCTGCGGCTCCGGCTTGCTCGAGGCGAAGGTTCCGGCAAAGTGCAGGGGTTCCTGGGGCTCTTCTTCCCGCCAGGAGTTGTTAAACTGGGCGGGCGCCGCTTCCGAAGCATGCAGCGCCAGCGCAGGCTCCTCGGCTAAGATGCTGGCGAGGAGATCATGCTCGGGGTCATACTGCTCTTCATTAAGGAAGGCATGTTTGTCCGGGCTGTCTTCCTGCGAGCGGGATTGCCTGGAATTCAGCTTGGCGGCCGGGCGGCAGACTCCCCCCAGGGAATCTTCAAGGTTGATTAACGCCAGCACATCGGCGGATAGTTCCCGGTCGGCAGCTTCCTCAGCGGGCAGCTTGGGAAGGGGTTTTCTTAGGTTTTCCTTGCGCGTCTTCCGCCTGGTTTCCTGCCGGGTATGGTATTCATCCACACGTTTTTCATGCGGTGTAGGCAGGATTCCCGGGCGTTTATGCAGAACCCGCGGGCCTTCTGCAAGGATCCGGCGGTAGACATCGCGGACATGACGCTCAGCGTGGGTGTCTCGCCAGGATTCATCCAGGATTTCATCGAGCTGGGCGGCTTCCTGCTCCGCGAAGACTGAAAAGACCTCCGGTAGCGGCAGGCTGACGGGCAGGGTGTTTTCTTTAACAAACATATAATCAAGCAGGCTGCTCAGGTTAGCCGGGCCGGCTTCCCCGGGAGTGGCAGGGGGGAGCAGGATACAGTTGGAACTTGCCAGGCGATGGAAACCACCGGGATTCATCTGCAGGCCGATTTCAGCGAAGAAGCGCTTGCCATTGTTCCAGGTATGCGCGTACCAGTTGTCACACGGCTCTGCAATAGAAATTTCAAACTGGTTCAAAGATTCCTTCGAACCGAGAAAAGCGATCTCGTGAAAGCGCAAAATCAAATTGGCATTATCAATCGCGGCGCCATGGAGCTTTCTGGCCTGGGCAACCTGATGTCGGCTGATTTCCCAATACGCGTGCATCAGGTTGGGTGATACCGCCAGCAGGACAAACATACTGTCGCCGATAGCGGCAGGCAGCTTGAATTTAATGTCCTGGCAGATTTTGCGAAGCTGGTCCGAAGAAAACTCCTGTTTCTCAGGGGTTGCAACCCCTTTGCCCGGGGTTTTCCTGGAAACTGGCTCTGTGCAGGGCTGGCCGGTAGCTTCCACCTCTCCGCAACCCATAATCATCCGGAGGCTGGGATTACCAGGCTCTTGCTTGACTGTATAAAGCTCCTGCCCGACCACATGCGGAATAAAAGCACACCCTCCCTGCAGGCTGTAAGAGGTATTTTCACTCTGCTCCTCCGAGGATTGCAGGTACTGCTTCCGGGAGCTTCCCTGTCTGGCATCCATATCAGGTTCCTTCAGGTTTAAGATTACATTTCACCTTATGCTTTTGTAAGCGACTCTATCCCAACCTGCAACTATAAAACAGGCTTAATTCTCAGGGCGGTTATATTTCCACTCAACCCGGCAATCCGAACATTTCAAGGCGCGTAAGACATTGTAGAAACTGGTGTACCCGGTACAGGTATCGGATTTGGCAATTGTGAGTTCATCATGGATATTGGCATGGTTATAGCAAACTGCCCGTCCACAGGCAGCGCATACTCCGCGAGCTTCATCATCGCAAAACCAGCATTTCATAGCTTCCCCCTTTAACCCTACAATGATACTTTACCACCATTCATGGCAGCTTCAACCTGAAAATTACTATTTTTATGATTAATAACCTGTTGGTATAAAACCTCTGTCTGCCTCACAGAATGGGACCAGGTAAAGGCGGTCTCCGCGGCAACGCGGCCATTACGGCCAATCCAGCGCGCCCACTCAAAATCCCTGAAACAATGGTTAATCCCCCAGGCCACCGAATCCGGGGCCGCGTGGACATGGAGGCCATTGACTTCATGCCAGACATATTCTCCCGGACCGCCACTTTGAGTTACTACCACCGGTTTACCGGCCGCCCAGGCCTCCGGCACCAGGACGCTGAAGGGGTCATTACGACTGGGAATACAGACCAGATCAGCGGCTCGGTACAGGTCTATCCGGTCCTCTTCGTTCTTGATTTCAGCGAAGTGGGCAATCTGCTCAAGGC
>JAFGNG010000197.1 GCA_016927125.1 Planctomycetota bacterium
GGCCTTCGGCGATGGCGAGCTTACCCAGGCCGATATTTATTATAAGCAGGCGCTGGAGCTTGACGGCAATGCCGTAGGCGCTTACGTGGGGCTGGCGCAGGTTTCGCGGCAGCGCAATGATAACAAGATGGCGCTCAACTATGCGGAAGAGGCTTACAGGAGGGACCCGGAGAACGTCCCGGCCCTGATGGAGACCGGGCAGATCTCCTTGACCGAGGGCAAGAACACCTATAAGCGCCTCCGTAAGGGGATGCAGCTCAATGCCACCCCCGGGGAACTGGCGAACGTGCGTGAGGACCTGACGGTCTACCTGCGTAATGCCAAACGCGCCTTTGAGCGCATTAACAAGCTGGAGCCTAACAACAAGACCGCTTATGACTGGCTGGGCGAAACCTACCGCCTGGAGAGCATGATTGCCGGGGATGAAGGCGAACGCGCCAACGCCCTCTTCGACGCCATGGAAGCTTTCAAGTCGGGTTATGAGATTGATCCGCCGAATTACCGGGAAGCCTTCCGCCTGGGCGAGATTTACCGGCAGCGCGGTGAACTGGATATTGCCAAGCGTTACTTCCAGACCGGCGTGGATGTCTGCCCCGCCGACCGCAAGCCGCGGGAATGCCACTGGCACATGGCTGAGATCGCCGAGGAGCAGAACGCCCTGGATGATGCGCTCTACTACTGGGGTAAGGTCATGGAGGCCTATGACGCCACCATTCCGGAAGAGGCGGTTTTCTATAACAAGGCGCGGGAACGCGTCAACGCCATCAACCTGAAGTTGAGGCAGTAAAGCGGCAGTTACACCCAAGCGGAAAAACCATCGCGATAAAAAACGCCTGGCATCCTTTGCCAGGCGTTTTGTTTGCAGGTAATTCCAGGTGATCGGTTAACGGCTGTAGAACTCAACAACCTTCTGTTCATCAACCACGCACCGAACATCTTCGCGGGTCGGCAGGCGGAGGACCTTGCCGGTGAGTTCCTTGTCATCGACGGAAATCCAGTCCGGGATGGAATAATCGCCAACGGTGGCGATGGTGTTTTCCGCGCGGGCCTTGCTGCTCTTCCGGTCGCGCATCGCAATCACATCACCTTCGTTGACAAAGAAGGAAGGGATATCCATCTTCTTGCCATTGATGGTAACATGGCCATGGGCGATGAGCTGCCTGGCATCCGCCACGGTCCTCCCGAAGCGGAGGTTGCAGACGACGTTGTCAAAGCGACGCTCAAGTAAGCAAAGCAGGTTGTGCCCGGCGTTCCCGCCCATCCGGTTGGCTTCTTTGAAGATGCGGCGCAATTGTTTTTCGCTGCAGCCGTAATAGTAACGCAGCTTCTGTTTTTCAATCAGGCGCAGGCCATATTCCGACGGCTTGCGGCGGCGGCCGGTGGACGGGGGGAATTCCCTGCGGGCGACAGCCTTGGCCACGCCACTGCTGCGAGAGGTTAGCAACCCCAGACGTCGACAGACCTTGGCCATGGGGCCGGTGTAACGTGCCATTCGTTCTTCCTTTTTCTTGCAGTCTTGTTAAGTTCAAACTTCCAATCTTAAGCCACTTCGCACCCAGGCTTAAACCTGTGCCATCAATCAATCCAGCCGCGGAGGGTATAAAACCCAATTTCAGTCCACAGGTGTGGAAGGGCATTGTATAGGCAGATGTGGCCAAATGCAGCAAAAAAATCAGAATTACGCGGTTTTTTTATTGAATAATCTTGCTTAACACCTGAAAACGGATAGATATTACACCTGTTCCACCCTGACCATGTGCAAAAATGCGAGGATGGCGGAGCTGGCAGACGCGCAGGATTTAGGATCCTGTGGGGCAACCCGTGGGGGTTCGAATCCCCCTCCTCGCACCATTTTCAACCCAGATCGGTTTAAATCCGGGGTAAAATTCCGTTATTCCCTGCTCCATCTCGCGCTTACCCCGCAGGGGAGGCTGTTGCCTCTCGTTGAGGGGATGGTGAGGGGGTGGCAGTCAATAGTGCCGGTGGGAAGTTGCCGGATTTCTCTTAGATACCCGCCCAGCTTCTCTGCCGAGATTTCCGGAGCATGGCAGCTGAGGAGGATCAAGAGTGGATTTTCACTTAGGAGCTCCCCTACCATTTGCAGGAGCTTGCCGAGATCCCGCGAAAGCGACCAGGTGCGACCAGCCCCGCCCCGACCAAAGGCGGGGGGATCCAGGATAAAGCCGTCGTAGCGGTTCCCCCGTTTGATCTCCCGCTCCAGGAAGCGCATGGTATCCTCCACCAGCCAGCGGATCGGTAGGCTCTCCATCCCTGAAGCCTCGGTATTGAACCGTGCAGCTTGCATCGCTGTCCTGGAGCTGTCCAGATGGCAGAGCTCCGCCCCGGCCCCGGCAGCCGCGAGGGTAGCCGCGCCGGTATAGGCAAAAGCATTTAATACTTTGAGCGGTCGTTTATTCTTCGCCAAATGTTTGGCAATAACATTATGCAGCCACTGCCAGGACTGGTATTGCTCTGGGAAAATTCCCACTTGCCCATTCATGGAGGGGTGCAGCAGGATTCTGACTTGGTTGAAACTGACCTGCCAGTCCTGCGGGGGAGGCTCCTTAATCTGCCAGGAACCCTGCTCTTCGCTCGGCCGTTGATAGGTTAGGTGAGCGCGCTCCCAGGATTCTGCGGGCAAAGCCTTATCCCACTCTGCCTGGGGTGCGGGGCGATCCACAATCACGGTGCCGAAGCGTTCCAGCCGCCGCTTCTCGCCGCAATCCAGCAATTCATAATTAAAATCAATCATTGGTCATTTAACCTTATAAATGTCAGTTCTGTTATTTTAAACAGACTTCGAAGACAGGCAAGATAAATGCAGTGCGGTGCGTTTTTACTTGCATATAATTGCCGGGTTGATAAAGTGTCTGAGACTTGGATATTAGAATA
>JAFGNG010000198.1 GCA_016927125.1 Planctomycetota bacterium
GGACGGCCTGTTCTATTCCGCCACCACGCCCACGCCGTTACGCCCGGGCTGCTGGAACCCGGTGGAGGTGGATCTCTCCAAGGACAGTATCGATCTTCTGCCGGAAGGACATACCAGCCGCTGGAGCCTGCTGAGGCTCTGCACCATCCAGATGATTGGCTTCGCGGTCTGGAGCGACCAGCCCTTCCAGAGCGATAACGACAAGCCCGGCCAGCAGGTCTTGCTCGATGATATCACCACCTGGCCGCTCGACAGCGCCACCGTGCGCGCGCGCGAGAAATTTTCCATTACCAGCCTCCATGTAGATACCCCGGAAGTGCGGCAATACGATCCTTTCGAGTTGAGCTGCTGGGTCAACCGCCCGGTGATCAATCCCTTCGACCAGGAGCATATCCGGATCGACGCGCAGATCACCCCTCCCGATGGCGGGGATGTAATTACGGTCCCATTATTCTATTACCAAGACTTCTTGCGGCATCAAGAACCCCCGGCGGACCGCTACACTGCCGCGGGGCCGGGGATCTTCAAGCTGCGCTTCACACCCCGGCAGAGCGGGACTTACCATTATCGCCTCACGGCAAATTATACCTCCCTGGATGAAATGCCGGGAGTTGAGGAGGAATACGAGAGCCGCGATTATTCCTTCGAGGTAACTGCTGGAGACCAGCCCGGATTTATCCGCAGATCCAAGGTCGATCCCCTCTATTTTGAATATGAAAATGGCAGCTTTTATTTTCCCGTAGGGCATAACTTCCGCTCGCCTAATGACCTTCGCGATTGGGAGATGATCCTGAAGAAAAAGACGGCTCCACCGGAGGACCGGGGTTTGAATATCTATGAGGATTACCTGCCGAAGATGGCTGCCGCGGGTGAGGATCTCATTGAAGTCTGGATGTCATCCTGGTGGCTGGGCCTGGAATGGAATCCGCGCTGGAAGGGTTATCACGGAATAGGTTTTTATAACCAGGAAAATGCATGGAAGCTCGATGCACTGATTGCCCTGTGTGAGAAGTATGGAATCAAGGTTCAAATTGTGATCGATAATCACGGCAAGGCCTCTATGAAGCCGCAGTATGATTACGAGTGGTACCTGTCCCCATATAATATCACCCAACAGGACTCCAAGCTGGGTAACAACGGCTTTTTAAGAAGTCCGGAACAACTCTTCGATCTTAAGCAAAACCCGCGGGTCCGGAAGCATTACCGCAACAAGCTCCGTTACATTGCCGCGCGCTGGGGGTTTTCAACCACGATCTTTTCCTTTGAGATGTGGAGTGAGCTCGATCTCATTGGCCAACCCAAGAACCGCCACCGCAATGTCTACGCCCATCAGAACGTCCGCGACTGGCACCAGGAAATGATTGATTACCTTAACCGGATGGATCACGGCAGGCATGTCGTTACCACGCATTACTCCGGTAAATACCACTATGTGGATCGAGCTATGGTCAGGCTGCCGGAGATTGATTTTATTGCTTGCGATGGGTACCGGGATGCCAATGAATCCCTGATTGATCTGTTGCTGCAAACCGATAATTTCGCCCGGGACTTTAAAAAGCCATACCTGATTACTGAATTCGGCGGCAAGTGGAATGCTGCCGAACCGAATATCCTGGAGGGTGACCTGCATGCCGGATTATGGGTCAGTTGGATGAGCCAGGCCGCGGGCACCCCGCTTTTCTGGTGGTTTGAGCATATTGAGCGCGCCGACCTCTATCATCATTATAATGCCTTCGCGAAGTTTATCGAAGGCGAGGACAAGCGCCGAGGCGAAGAACAAAAGCCTCTGGTTTCTTGCAAAGCAAATATAATGTCCTCCTTGGGAGCATCCCCCGCCCAGTTAAGAAGCCTGGGGATAAGTGACGGCTCCATTACCTACCTGTGGATTTATGATCTCAGAAGGTTATACCTGGAACCATCCAACAGCCCGCATGCCAAACATGCCGGCTTCAAAGTTACTATACCAAAATTGGAAGAAGGCAAGTATGCGGTGGAACTCTGGGACACTTCGCAAGGGGAACTGGTCAGTGAGCTTAACTTGGCGACAATTGATCATAATCTCACCTTTAACCTGCCGGAATTCAGTACCGACATTGCGGTTAAAGTTAAGCCTTATCAACTACCAGAAAAATGAATCTTTTAACCAGCTTCTCAAGCTGCTGGTAATATTCCTGCTATTGCACTACTAATCATTTCAATTACACCCTGATTTTAATCACCTTTTTTCATTGACTGCTATTTTTGATTTTGATATTTTTAAATCGAATTTTGTGATTAAAAGTTATTACCGGTATATTATTTATATCCAGTTTGTCGGGCAAATTTCAAATCCCCTTAGCTTTTATTATGGAACCAGTCGTTGGTTATCCTGCTGAGATATAGCGATAACTGAAGTTATCAAACAGAATGCAAATTAATAAGGTAAATAATCCCTGGCATGATTGATTATCCCAATACCCCCCGAGTCCTTCTGGTTGAAGACGACGAAGATATCCGCGATTTCCTTAGCAACCTGCTCGAATCATACGGTTGTGAAACCGCCCTGGCAGCTTCCCGCCAGGAGGTTGAGACTGTTCTTGAAGACAGCCCGATTGACCTCGTGCTGCTCGATATCATGCTGCCCAACCTTGACGGCAGGGATCTGGCGGGTGAATTCCGGGAACGGGGCTTTACCTTCCCGATCTATTTCATGACCGGCATGCGCTCGCTTATCGGTGCTGACGATTTGGAGAATGTTAATGGAATCCTCTACAAGCCATTTACCCTGGTAGAGCTGCGCAACCTCATCGACCGGAACCTGATAAATACGGTTAAGACCAATGGCAGCAGGAAGAAACAGAGGATCCTTGAGCTGATGACCGCGGTCGCCACCCAGCGCGAGGCTATGCGGCGGCAGAAAGAACGCTTGGAAAAGTTAGTTGCTGCCGATAAGGGGAGCAGCCCCGAACAGAATCTTACCACCCTGAGCGAGCTCAGTATCCAGCATGGCGAAAACCTTGAGATCCTCTCTAATCTCCTTAAAGAGATGGAGGAACTCCTGCAACAACAGCAGGAAGATTAGCCTGCTACTTTGAGGGGCAAAGATTCTCCTCCAGGCTCTTAGCCGTGTCAACCTCCACAACTTCACCGACATTCCCGCTGACCACGCTCTCCCGGCTTTCCCAGAGGATGCCGCCGTTACCATTCCCCACACAGACATTATTGCTAACCACGTTCTGCTCTGATTCCGGTCCGCCGAGGAAGATTCCCCAAAGCTGGGTTTTAACCCCGCCGGCAAGTGCTCCATCCGCAACCTTGTAGTCATGCTGCAAGGGTTCTTTTAAGGTGATCTCATAAGGCTTTTGCCAGGCGGTTTCCCTGACACTGGCTACCTCGTTGCTTTCCCGGTTATGGGCATCAGAAATCTGGATTGCCTGCCCGGCAAATAAAACCTTTTGACCGGTGCCGTTGCCGGCGCTGCCGCCAATTGTATAGATCACCTTGCTCCCGGCAGTGGCGTCTTCAGATAATGCGCGCGAATAATTATCCTGGTCGTCCATGCAGCGGTTATCAGTAATGACACAACGTTTGCTGTTAAAGAGGGAGATTCCCGCCGGGGATTGATGCGGGCCAACCTTGTAATTCCGGGCCTGGTGGTTATTGCGCAGGAGGTTGCCGGTAATGATAAAATCATACGCGCCTTCCGGTCCCTGCCCGCTGGCAATGCCCGCGTCAGTATTATTATAAATCAGATTGTTGCTGATAATAGAATACCCATCCGCGGTAGTATCCCGCTTGGGGTCGCCTATGCCCAGGGCTTTGATGCCCTGCCCATTCTCAAAAATATGGTTGCCGCTTACGAGGATACCGAAGTTGCCATAGCAAAAAGAAATCCCGGCCATTTTATTGCGGTAGATTTTGTTATTAATGAATTTCGACCAGGGCGAACCCCCGATGTGGATACCGTCCATGGAGCAGTTATAGACTTCGCTGTCTATGATTTCCATACCGGTGGAGGTATTTATGCTGACGCCCATGGCGGTATCGTGTACCCAGCAGCTTTTAATCTTGGTGGCATGGCAGGGATACAACGCGCCGCAGAGCAGCGCCGGGTAAGAATATTTTCCTGTTTTGACTTCATCCGTCATCTGTTCGGCGAAGCTGCCATCAATATCCAAGTCACGGATGGTGCAATCCGGCGCGGTGATGATCATCACAAACATATGCATCATGCTGGCCTCGCCCTCCACTGACAAGGGTTGATAAAGGGTGGGATGATATTGGCCGCGAGAGAGGATATAGATCTTGTTATCTTCAATCCTGGTGATTTCGTAGACCCTGCGATGCTCGGTATTCTTATTGCATCGGAAAGATACTGACAATCCGGGAGTAAGTTTTTCCACATCTTCCTTCCTGATAACTACATACTCAGCGCCTTTTTCCGCGTCTTCAATTAGAGGGATCATAAAGGCAGGGGATTTTTTCAGCATTGACGATCGCCCTGCCCCCAGCAACGTTGTCCCCGGCTTCAGCTTCAGTTGCTGGCGGATAACATGGACTCCCTCAGGAACATAGACAGTACCACCGCCCTCGGGCAGGCTGTCGACAGCTTCTTGGATACCGGCAGTCATGGAGTCGGCACTGTTAAAATCAGATGAAACCAGGAAAGCTCCCTTGGCTGTCAGAGGCTGCATTACGGGAGAATCATCAGCCGCATGAACCGGGATGAGACACAAACACACCACTGGAAAAACCATAATCCCAAATAGACATTTTCCGCTGTTTCCCATGTTTTGCCCTCCAATCCTTAAACCTGAGAGAAATATCATCAATTAACTGTTTGATCGTTACTCGTAAGGTATTATCCAGAGAACGGATTGTAATATAATTGGGTAATTTTAACAAGGTCAGGAAAAGATAATGGGGCAAAATAGCTTGTACCGGGGAAAATCGCCGTTATAATGCGCAAGGCCCCGCCGGATAAGGGGTTGGCGGATGGTTAAACAGGCTGTTTGTGGAGTTAAAGAGATGGCTAAGAAGAAGAACAAGAAAAAACTCAATATCGCTGTGGTCGGCGTGACCGGCGTGGTGGGCGAAAGCATGCTGGAATGCCTGTTGAAACGGCGCTTCCCTGTCGATGAACTGCGGGTGATGGCTTCGCACCGCTCCGCGGGCAAGAAGATCAAATGGGGCAACCGCAATCTAACTGTGATCGAAGCTTCTACCGATGCCTTCGCAGGTATTGATATTGCCTTGATGGCGGTCGAGAGCGACCAGTCCAAGCTCTTCAGCCCGGCGGCAGCCAAGGCCGGCGCGGTGGTGATCGACAACTCCAGCGCCTTCCGCATGGACCCAAAGTGCCCGCTGGTGGTGCCGGAGGTGAATCCCGAGGCGATCAGGAGAAGGCCGAAGGGCATTATTGCCAATCCCAACTGCTCGACCATTATTATGAATGTGCCGGTCTGGCCGCTGCACCAGGTCAATCCCATTAAGCGGATTGTTGTCTCCACCTACCAGGCTGCCAGCGGTGCCGGACGACCTGCCATGGAAGAGTTGGAAGAGGCTACCCGGGCCTGGGCGAAGGGCAAGAAGTTTACTCCCAAGGTCTTCCCTTACCACCTGGCGATGAACCTCTTCAGCCATAATTCCAAGATTGGCAAGGAAGGCTACAACACGGAAGAGATGAAGATGGTGTTGGAGACCCGTAAGATCTTTAAGGATAGCAAGATCCGCGTGGCCGCGACCTGCGTGCGGGTACCGACCTTGCGCGCGCACTGCGAGTCTATCAACTTGGAATTCAGCAAGCCGATGCCGGAGAAGGAGGTTGTGAAGATCCTCCGTAAGGCCCCGGGCGTACAGATCCTGGACGACCGCGATAAGAACCGCTCACCGCAGCCGCTTGACGCGACCGGACAGGGCGATGTCTTTGTCGGCCGGATCCGGCAGGATATCTCCCAGCCGAACAAGAAGGGCATTGAGATCTTCATTGCTGGCGACCAAATCCTGAAGGGCGCGGCACTCAATGCGGTCCAGATCGCGGAGTTGGTAGCGGCGCAGTAAATTACCTTTCTTTGAAGACAAAACTGACAGGGCGTGGTTTATTTAATCTGCGCCCTGTTGTATTTGCCTCCAGCCTTGACAGCCGGTATGACACCGGATACCATGCCATTTTAGGGAGTTATAGCTCCCCTGCAGGAGAGAATTATGCCAAGTGAATTGACTGACCGGATTAACCAGCTTAAAACCGAGCGCAAGGCAGTGATCCTGGCGCATAACTATACCCGGGGGGAGGTTCAGGATATCGCGGATTATGTAGGCGATTCCCTAGGGTTGTCCCAAACCGCCGCCAGTACCGATGCCGAGGTAATTGTCTTTTGCGGCGTGCATTTCATGGCGGAAACGGCTGCCATCCTTTCTCCCGACAAGCGCGTCATCATGCCGGATCATCATGCTGGCTGCCCGATGGCGGATATGGTAACGCCGCGCGAACTGGCGGAACTGAAGAAGCAGCACCCGGAGGCAATAGTAGTAACCTATGTCAATTCTACGGTTGAGATCAAGGCAATGACCGATCTCTGCTGCACCTCTGCCAACGCGGTTGAGGTGGTGCGGGCTATTCCAGATAATCAAGAGGTAATTTTCGTCCCGGACCGAAACCTTGGAAGCTACGTCGCCACCCAACTCGGCCGCAAGCTGATTCTCTGGAACGGCTTCTGCCCTACGCACGAGCGCATCTTCCCCGAGCACGTGGAGCTTGAAAAGGAAAAACACCCGGAAGCACTCTTTGTCGCCCATCCGGAATGCCGTCCAGCCGTGCTGGAGATGGCGGACCATATCGCCAGCACCACCGGCATATTGCGTTACTGTCACGAAAACCCGGCCACGGAATTTATTATCGGCACGGAAATCGGCCTGCTCCACCGGTTGAGGATAGAGAATCCCGGCAAGAAATTCTATCCTGCTAGCCCGGTTTCAGACTGCCCCAACATGAAGCTGATTACGCTGGAGAAGATTGCCTGGTGCCTGGAAGACCTTTCCGGTGAGATCAAGGTCCCGGAAGAGACCGCCCGGGCCGCACGACGTCCGATTGAACGGATGCTGGAGGTTACCGGTGCTTGATCTGGATCGCCTTGAGGAAAATTATGAATACGTAACCGGCAAGATCGCTTCTGCCTGTCAGCAGGCAGGCCGCTCTCCAGATGAAGTACGGTTGCTGGCGGTTACCAAGACAGTTGGAACTGATTTAATTAATGCACTTTATGACCTTGGGCAGCGGGATTTTGGCGAAAACCGCACCCGGAGCGGCGTGCCAAAGGTCAAAGAACTTGCTGAATCTACACCTGACGCAAAATGGCACTTTATCGGGCATCTTCAGAGGAACAAGGTTAAGGACGCTCTCAGTACCTTTACCTGGATTCACAGCGTCGACTCCCCACGCCTGGCGCGGGAAATCCAGAAGGTTGCCAGCGCCAGGGGGATGGAGGTACAGGTTTTAATTGAAATCAAAACCAGTGAAGAAGATGCCAAGCTCGGCGCTGATCCCGAAAGCTTGGCGGTATTACTCGATACTGTGCTGGCGTCTAAAAATTTGAATCTTCGCGGTTTGATGACTATGGCGCCTTTTTTTGAAGAGCCGGAAGCAACCCGGCCATACTTTGAAAAATTGAGGAACCTGCGCGAGCAATTGGGGAGTGAAAGAGGAATCTCGCTCCCGGAGCTCTCAATGGGGATGAGCAATGATTACCATATCGCAATTGCAGAAGGCGCTACTATTGTGCGCGTGGGTACCGCGCTCTTTAAAGGGGTGGAGTCATGAGTAATACACTATTGAAAGGCAAGACCATCGGGTTTATCGGCGCAGGCAACATGGCGGAGGCGATCCTCAATGGGATCTTGAGCGACCAATTAGTCGATCCCGGCCAGGTGAGCGCGTCCGATCCTTCAGAAGAGCGGCGGCAGGTTTTCCAAAAATTTGGGTGCAAGGTATGTGATGATAATGGGGAAGTAGCATCCGCGACTGATATTTTGATTCTCGCAGTCAAGCCGCAGGTTATTGAAGATGTTATCAAAAGCTTCTCGAAGAAGATCAGACCGAGTACCCTGGTCATCTCCATAGCCGCCGGGGTAAGCTGCGCAAGACTTGAGAAAGTCCTTCCGGAGAATACCCATCTGGTCCGGGTGATGCCCAATACCCCGATAATGATCGGTAATGGCGTCTCAGTTTCAGCTCCCGGGATCCATGCCACCCAGGAAGACCTGGAGTGCACGGCAGAGATCTTTAGCGCTGGAGGAATTTCCATAAGTTATGATGATGAAGAAATTCTGCACGCTGTCACCGCCCTTTCCGGCAGCGGTCCGGCTTATGTGTATTACTTTATCGAAGCCCTGATCGCTGGAGGGATTGCCGCCGGCCTTCCCGAGGAGGTTGCCTCTGCGTGTGCAAAATGCACAGTCATGGGCGCGGTCAACATGACGCTTCATTACCCTGAAGAGGAGGTTGAATCCCTGCGGCAGAAAGTTACCAGCCCCGGCGGCACTACTGCGGCCGCGCTGGAATCCCTCAAGAAGGACAAGTTTATGGAAATTATTACCAAGGCGATCCTGGCTGCCAAGCAACGATCCATTGAATTGGGTTCTTGAGTATGGACATAGCAAAGCTGGAGTGTGAAGATACTCCGGAGGGGGTGAAATTCCGGGTAAAGGCTCGCGCCGGAGCCAGCAATAACGGCCTTGGCGGCCTCCATGACGGCGCCCTGCGCGTTCGCGTAACTACCGCCCCTGAAAAGGGTAAGGCAAACAAGTCAATTATTGGGGTCTTGGCTAAGGCACTCGCAATTAGCAAGTCTTCAATTGAAATTGTTGCAGGCGAGACAGACAGCCGCAAGACCTTGCTGATTAAGGGGTTGAAATCCACCGCTCTACGGGATAAACTTAAATCCCAGATTAGTTGACAAGGAAAAGCTGGCATCTTTGCCAATTTCTGTAATAATATTATCTGCGCTAAAATACTTAACGGTAATCGATTAATTTAGTTATGACACTAAATTAATTTTTACCATTATCTTGCTTCAATTCAGTGAAGTATAGAAAAACTGTTTCCAAAAATACGGAGAACAGAATGGAAGAATTGCGCGCACGAATTGATGAAGCTGCCGGGATAGTCAAAGACAAACTTGGCTGCAAACCTAAAGTAGGCATTATTCTTGGCACCGGCCTGGGTAACCTGGCCAGGCAGATCAAAGACGCGAAGGAAATGCCATATAGCGACATCCCACACTTTCCGCAAAGCACGGTTACCGGCCATGCCGGGCAATTTATCGCTGGCAAACTCGGTGGGCAGGAGGTGGTGGTGATGGAGGGGCGCTTTCATCTTTACGAGGGCTACTCCCTCGCCCAGGTAACCTTCCCGGTACGGGTGATGAAGGCACTCGGGGTGGAAACGCTGATCGTTACCAATGCCTGCGGAGGAATGAATCCGCAGTATGAAAAAGGCGACATTATCATTATCGAGGACCACATCAACTTCATGGGGGTTAATCCCCTGGTTGGGCCGAATGACAATGCCCTCGGGCCAAGATTCCCGGATATGTATTGCCCGTATGATCCTGAGCTGCTGCGGCTGGCTGAAACCGTCGCGCTGGAGAAGAAGATCCGCACCCAACGGGGAGTTTACCTCGCCTGTACCGGGCCGTGCCTGGAAACTCGGGCGGAATATCGCTTTATGCGTGCGATTGGCGCCGATGCGGTCGGGATGAGTACTGTGCCGGAGGTGATTGTCGCGGTCCATGCAGGCCTCAAAACTCTCGGCATGGGGGTTGTCACTGATATTTGCCTGCCGGACGCGCTGCAACCGGTGAATATAGAAGAAATTATTGCCGTTGCCAATGAAGCCGGGCCGCGGCTGGAAGCAGTGATCCTGGGGGTTTTGGAGAAAATGTAAGCCGGTTATTTTCAGGTTTTACTTCGATAAGTAAAACCGAGACCAAGGGAAGGGTATTAAAACATGGTGAAGAATATTAAATATCATACTTGGGGTGTAAATTTAATCTTGGGATGTATTGTGGGCTTAATTGTAAGCGGCTGCAGCAATGGGCGAGATAGTGGCCATCTCTCCAGCCAGAGAGCGTTTTTACAGAAACTCGTAATCGAACCTGAACTGATCAGTGAAAAAGCGGAATTGCACGAAGAATGGATTGTCGCCCATAACGGCTGCGGCAAGGCCGATGTCGGCGGACTTTTGAAAAACATTGATACCAACATAATACAACCGGTAATAACCCCCCCGGCTGATGCCGTTGAAGAAGTTAAGTCAACAGAGGATGCACAAGCTGTGCCGGTTGAATCGGTTCAGGTAGAAGCGGTAGGCAGCATCGAAGAACAATTGAATAATGCGCGCATGACCGAGCTCATCAATAAGGTAAAACCCTTAGGCACTCTCGAAGGATATGCCGAGGTATCATATATAATCAAGAATCATGTTGAGTCCGATGCTGATGAGGGTTTAGACCCGAATGTCATTTCTCTCAGCTATGAAATGACGGCTTACCCGGTATTTTACCTGAAAAACAGCGAAGTTACCGTCGGCAACCCGGAAGCAAAGGACCCGTCAGGGGGGAATCCTGATGTTGAATCAGAAGATCCACCAGAAGAGACTGTCGAAGAAGCTGTCGGAAATGTCGAAGAGGAAGAAAAAAATAAAGAAGTGATAGTCGAAACCTTCCTTCCCATTGCCCCGGTTATAGCAGAAGACCCGGAGACAGGGGTTATAAATATCCGGATTCAAGCGCATGGCCTCCTGGTTTTACTGGAGGCAGCAGGGAAAAATAAAGAAATTGCTGTGCGTTGTGCCGAGGAAGTCACCCGGCGGATTGAGAATGAGATTGCAACCAACCAGCGGGCGATCAATGAAATCCGGAGGCAAAAAGGCGAAGTTGATGGTCTTAGCACTTACTCCCCCTTCTGGGATTATATGGGCAATCACATTGACCTGGAGAAGAAAGAGTACCAGCCTCTTTTAAAAGAGTTTTAAAAGTTTAACAAGCTTACACTAGCGTCTACAGCTTTTTGAATATTATCAATTACTATCCCGCCTCCCCATTGTGGGGCGGGTTTTCCATCTGGCAAAGAGAACAAACAGGTAATTTTACTAACCTCTAATTAAAAGCAGACAAGGCTATTATGGCAGTATTCAAACCCGTTGACTCTAAACTTAATTTTCCTGAAACCGAAGAAGCTATCCTGGCCTTCTGGCAGGAAAAAGATATCTTCGCCCGGCAGACCGCCCTGCACAGCGCGGAGGCCTGCGCGGATGATAACCGCGACCACCGTCCCTTTGTCTTTTACGAAGGCCCGCCGACCGCCAATGGCATTCCCCATCCGGGCCATGTCCTCGGGCGGGTGCTGAAGGATATTTTCCTGCGCCATAAATCCATGCAGGGCCACGAGGTGCTGCGCAAGGCAGGGTGGGATACGCATGGCCTGCCGGTCGAGATCGAGGTGGAGAAGAAACTCGGGATCGAAGGGAAGGAAGGTATCGAGAAATACGGGATAGAGCCTTTTGTAAAGCAATGCAAGGAATCCGTCTTTACCTATGCCGATGCCTGGCGGAAGATGACCGAGCGTATTGGTTTCTGGGTTGACCTGGATAATCCTTATGTAACCTATCACCAGGAATATATTGAAAGCATCTGGTGGGTGCTCAAAACCTTTTGGGACGCGGATTTGCTCTATCATGGCCATAAGATTGTACCCTACTGCCCCCGCTGCGGTACCCCGCTCTCCAGCCATGAAGTCGGGCTGGGCTATAAAGAAGTCGCCGACCCATCTGTCTTTGTAGCCTTCAAGGTCAAAGGCGAACCCGGCACCTCTCTTCTTGCCTGGACCACCACCCCGTGGACCTTGATTTCGAATGTCGCCCTCGCCGTGGGCGCGGAGCATGACTACGAATATGTCAAGATCGGGGAGGAAACCCTGATCATGGCGGCGGTGCTGCGCGCGTCCTGCATGGGCAAGCTTGAGCATGAGGTAATCAAGACTGTCAAGGGCAAGGAACTCGCCGAGACAGAGTATGAACGCCTCTTCAATTGGGGCGAGGTGGACAAACCCGCCTTCCGCGTAATCACTGCTGATTTTATTGGGCTCGATGCGGGCAGCGGTATTGTCCATATCGCGCCTGCCTTTGGCGAGGATGACTATAATGCCGCGCAGAAAGAGAATCTGCCAGTCCTGAACCTGGTGCAGCCCAACGGCACCTTCAATGATGTGGTGGCAGACTTTAAAGGCATGTTTGTCAAGGACGCGGACAAGCTGATCATCAAGGCCCTGCGCGATCGGCAACAGATCCTGAAGGCGGAACAGTACACGCATGATTACCCCTTCTGCTGGCGCTGCGATTCCCCGCTGATTTACTACGCGCGCCCGTCCTGGTATATCCGCACTACCTGCGTCAAAGACTTGATGCTGGAGAATAATAACTCCATTGACTGGCACCCCGCGCATATCCAGTCCGGCCGCTTCGGGAATTTCCTGGAAACGAATATTGACTGGGCCTTGTCCCGGGAACGCTTTTGGGGTACCCCCCTGCCCATCTGGACCTGCGGGATCTGTAACCACCAGGTTGCGATCGGCTCCTCCCGGGAGTTGCAGGAGATGGCGAAGGATTGGCCCGGCGAAGTTGAGCTGCACAAGCCCTACGTCGATGACATCAGGCTGAAGTGCCCGAAATGCGGCGGCTCCATGAAGCGGGTGCCAGAGGTTATCGACTGCTGGTTCGATTCCGGCTCCATGCCCTTTGCGCAATGGGGTTATCCCCATACCGAGGGAAGTATGGAAAAGCTGGCGAAGTATTACCCCTGCGATTTTATCACCGAGGCGATTGATCAGACCCGCGGCTGGTTTTACTCTTTGCTGGCGATCGCCACCCTGCTCAAGGAATGTGCCCGTAAACAGCAGGCCGAGGCCGATGATCCCAAACACGAACGGCAGGAGATGGATCCCGCGCTCGCGATCTTTCTCCATACGCCCTTCCCCGCGCCATACAAGCGTTGCTTGGTGCAAGGGCTGGTCTGCGATGAGGCCGGCTACAAGATGTCCAAGAGCAAGGGCAACTACCTGGATCCCTGGGAGATCATGAATACCAATGGCGCTGATGCCATGCGCTGGTATTTCTATTCCAATAACCAGCCCTGGATCTCGGTACGGTTTGTCAAGGAAGCTGTGCGGGACGCGCAGAAGGATTTCATGGTACGCCTGCGCAATATCTGGCAGTTTTTCGTGATCTACGCGAATATCGACGGTTTTGATCCCCGCCAGGGGATTGCTGAACTTGATACCATTACCCAGACCAAGCTCTCGGCAGCACAGGGCTATGTTCCGCTGGCGGAGCGCTCCCTGCTCGACCGCTGGATTAATTCCAAGCTGGAAACTACCACGAAGCTGGTAACTGAACGCATTGAAAGCCTGGACGCCTACGGCGCCTGCCAGGCGCTCTATGATTTTGTGGACGCGCTCTCCAACTGGTATGTCCGGCGCAGCCGCAGCCGGTTCTGGAAGAGCGGGCGCGACGCGGACAAGCTGGCGGCGTATTGGACCCTCTATGAGTGTCTTAACGGCACTGCCCTGCTCTGCGCGCCGATCATTCCCTATATGGCTGAGGATATGTATCAGCAGCTCGCCCGGCACCTCTTCCCGACTTTGCCGGAAAGCGTGCACCTGCATCCCTGGCCGGAATCTGATCCCGCCGGCATTGATGACCCGGTGGAGGAACAGATGGATCTCGTCCGTGAGATTGCCAGCCTCGGCCTCTCCGCCCGCGCCTCCCAGAAGCTCAAGGTCCGCCAGCCTCTTGGCGAAGCCGTGGTGGTGCTGGCCGATGCCAATGCCCGCGCCAGCGTGGAGGAACTCGGTAATGTCATCTGCGAAGAGCTGAATGTCAAGCAGCTTAACTTCACGGATAATGCCCAGCAGTATGTCAGTTATGAAATCAAGCTTAACTTCAAACTCCTGGGGCCGAAGCTCGGGAAGGATGTCAATGCCTGTGCAGAGGCCGTCTCCAAGATGGATGCGGCTCAAATCCAACAGGCTATCGATAGTGGCAAAACGGTAAAAGTTGCCTATAATGGCAAGGAGGTTGAACTGACCTCCGGGGAGTTGGAAGTCAGGCTAAATGCCAGGGAAGGCTATGTCGCTGCCCAGGGCGCCAAGTGCGTGGTGGTAATTGACACCACTGTTACCGAAGAGCTCAAGCGCGAAGGCTTGGCACGGGAACTAATCAATCGCATCCAGACAATGCGCAAGGAACTGGATCTACCTTATGAGGCGCGGATCTCCGTCCGGGTGGACTGCGCAGGGAACCTCCGGGTAGCGGCTGAAGAAAACTCCGAGATCATCAAGGCGGAAACGTTGGCGGATGACTTCTCCTGCGATTTCAAGGCTCTGGACAAGACCAGCGAAGTTACTATTGAGAAAGAACCGGTGAAAGTGTCTCTTAGAAAACTTTAACCCGGATTATTACCAATAGATTCAACTAAGTGCAAGGGGATGCGGTTATGTCAGAGAAGCTGAAAATCATCGCCTTGATCTCAGGCGGAGGCCGCACTGTAATCAACATCCTCGATGCTATCGAAGCCGGGAAGATCAATGCCGGGATCGACCTGGTCATCTCCAGCCGGAGCGACGCCCGGGGCCTGGAACGGGCACAGGAACGCGGCCTGGAGACAGCCGTAGTGCCCTCCAAGGATTATCGCACCGGCGGCAAACCGGATTGGGAAACCATGAGCAGGGCGATTGATGAAATTATTCTGCCGCGAAACCCTGGCCTGGTAATTTGCGCGGGCTTTATGTGCCTGTATCTCTTCCCGCCGCAGCTTCAAGGGAAGGTGATGAATATCCACCCTGCCCTGCTGCCCGCCTTTGGCGGCAAGGGCATGTGGGGGCACCATGTCCATGAAGCCGTGGTCGCCTCGGGAGTGAAGGTATCCGGCTGCACTATCCACTTTACTGATAACCAGTATGATTCCGGGCCGATCATCCTGCAACAGACCTGCCCGGTTTATGATACCGATACGCCGGACGATGTCGCCAAAAGGGTTTTCGCGGAAGAATGCACTGCCTACCCGGAAGCGGTCCGGCTCTTTGCCGAGGGGCGCCTGGTGCTCGATGGTAGGATTGTGAAGATTAAGCCGGAAAAGAATTAGCCAAAAAACAACGGTTTTACCGGGGTAAAATCCATGGTTGACTTGCCTGAAATTCGCTCCGAACTGGTTAATATCCAGGCTCTGTTAAAGGGGCTTAATCATACCCTGGGGCTGGATTCCCTCCGGGACCGCATTGTTGAAATCGAAGGCATTATGTCGGCGCAGGATTTCTGGAACTCCAACCAGGCGGCCCAAACCGTGATCGAAGAATTAAAAAGCCTTAAAACCGTAGTTACTCCCTTGGAGGAGGCTTCGGCCGCGTTGGAGGATCTCAAGCAGCTCCTCGAGCTCGCGGAGGAGGAGAAGGATCCTGAAACTCTCAATGAGGTTAAGACCGAGTTAGCCTCCCTGCGGGTCAGGCTGGAAGAACTGGAGGTGCGGGCCCTGCTCTCCGGTCCCCATGACGACAATAATGCCTTCTTCAGTGTCCATGCCGGCGCGGGCGGGAATGACGCCTGTGAATGCGCTGAAATAATCCTGCGCATGTACCTGCGCTTCTTTGAGCGGCAAGGATGGAAGGCAGAGGAGTTAACTTGGATTCCCGGCGAAGAAGCCGGCCTGCGGGGCGCGACCTACCGCCTCAGAGGCGACCATGTGTATGGTTACATGCGCAGTGAAATCGGGGTGCACCGGATTGTCCGCATCTCGCCTTTCTCCGGCAGGCGGGAAACCTCCTTTGTCGGGGTTGACGTGGTACCGGAATATGATGATATTAATATCGAAATAGATGAAGCCGAACTCCGGATCGACACCTTCCGCTCCAGCGGCAAGGGCGGACAGCATGTCAACAAAACCGACTCCGCAGTCAGGATTACCCACCTCCCCACCGGCGCGGTGGTCTCGGTCCAGAACGAACGCTCCCAGCATAAAAACAAGGCCCTGGCCCTGAAATTGCTTAAGGCTAAGCTGCACCATCTTGAAGAGGTCAAGCGGGAGCAGGAACAGGATAATCTCTATAATGAGAAAGGCGATATCGCCTTTGGCAGCCAGATCCGGAATTATGTCTTTCAGCCTTATACCCAGGTCAAGGACGCCCGGACCGGGCACGAGGTCGGCGATATCCAACGGGTAATCGACGGCGATCTCTACGGCTTTGTCGAGGCATACCTGCGCTGGGATGTGGCCCGCAGACAGGATTAGGATTTAAGCATTAAGCCAAGATAGATTTATCCCAATTTAACGAATGAAAGGTTAATCAAATGCAGATGGAGGAAATGAAGGATGTGGATCCTGAAGTGATGGAGGCGATCGAAAAAGAGATCGCCCGCCAGCAGGATTCAATCGAATTAATCGCCAGTGAGAACTATACCTCGGCCGCGGTGATGGCGGCGCAAGGGTCGGTCATGACCAACAAGTATGCCGAAGGCTATCCCGGCAAGCGCTATTACGGCGGGTGCGAGTTTGTCGATATCCCGGAACAACTGGCGATTGATCGCGCCAAGAAGATCTTCGGCGCCGAGCATGCCAATGTCCAGCCCCACAGCGGCAGTCAAGCTAACATGGCGGTTTACATGGCCTTCCTGCAGCCCGGTGATACGATTCTCGGCATGAATATTGATCATGGCGGGCACCTCTCCCACGGCACCAAGGTCAATTTTTCCGGCAAGCTCTATAATGTACATACCTATGGCGTTTCCCGCGACGATGAACGTATCCACCTTGAGGAAGTCGCAAAAATCGCCAAAGAAGTGAAACCGAAGCTGATCATTGTTGGTGCGAGCGCCTACCCGAGAATCCTCGATTTCAAGGGCTTTGCCGAGATCGCCAAGGACGTGGGCGCGCTGTTGATGGCTGACATCGCCCATATCGCGGGGCTGGTGGCAGCCGGGCTCCATCCGGACCCGGTGCCGCACTGTGATGTGGTTACCACCACCACCCATAAGACGATGCGCGGGCCGCGCGGCGGCATTATTCTCTGCAAGGAAGAGTACGCCAAGAAGATTAACAGCGCGGTCTTCCCGGGGATGCAAGGCGGGCCGTTGATGCATACCATTGCCGGCAAGGCTGTCGCCCTCAAGGAAGCCCAGTCCCAGGCCTTCCATGATTACCAGTTCCAGATTCTCGAAAACGCCAAGGTCATGGCGTCTGAATTGCTGAAGCGGGGTTACCGCCTGGCTACCGGCGGGACTGATAACCACCTGATGCTGGTTGATCTCCGCACCCACAAGATGACCGGTAAGGAGGCCTCCGCCGTGCTCGACAAGGCCGGCATCACTGTCAATAAGAACCTGATCCCCTATGATACCGAATCGCCCTTTGTTACGAGCGGAATCCGGATCGGCTCACCCGCCATGACTACCCGCGGCATGAAAGAGAAGGAAATGGAGCAGATTGTTAATATCATGGATATGGCGCTAACCAATCCCACGGATGAGCAGAAATTACAAGAATGCCGGGCTCTCAGCCTGGAGTTGACCAATGCTTTCCCGATTTACGGAACCATGAAAACCGCTTATGGCGAGAACTCCAAGGGCAAGAAATAGATCCCGTGGGCTTTAATAATCAGGATTAGCATGAAAGCAAAATCTTCACTGCCCGGCTCTGTCCCGCTCCCCAAGATTTACGCGCAGATGGTCGGCGTGTTGCAGGAAGCGATGGGAGAAAAACCCTTTTCCGAACTGCTTGGAAAGGTTTGGGAGACCGGCGTTGAGGATGCCCTCCCCGTGGCGAGAGAACATGGAATCCTGCGGCAGATGTCCCGCCTGGGATGGCTTGACGGGTTGGAAGAAGCTGAGTGCGTCAAGCGCGCGGAAGAAATTATCCGGGAATTCTCAGAAAAGGTCGATCGCACCCCCGCCGTCGTCAGCATACTCTTCCGGCTTTATTCGGACGGGATGTACGGTCTCTTCCCCAATGGGATCTGTGGAAACCCCCCAAACTGCAAAGCCTGCGCCTTGACCAGGATCTGTGCCTGGTACAATGCCCCCCCTTCGATCTCGGCCAGGGATAAGATTCTTTCCCCGGCAGAACGGCTGTATACCAATGGGGATGAGGATTTGAGCGATGAGGAAATGCTCGCCCTGGTGATCGATTCCGGCAAAACCTCTGACAAATCCCTAAAATTGTCGCGGGAACTTCTTAGCAGGTACGGCAGCCTGCGCAAACTTTCCCAGGCAACAGCGACCGAATTGGTCAGCTATGCCGCGATCAATAAGGTTAAGGCGCTACGGATCCTCGCGGCGTTCTCCCTGGCAGAGCGGATGTCTGAAGAAGTTCGCCGCAAGGGACCGGCAGTGCGCTCTGGCAAGGATTTCTACGACCTCTATTACCAGCGCCTGCGCGATTTGCGCCAGGAGGTCTTTTACGTGGTCATGCTGGATCAACGCAACCGCGTGATCCGGGATGAGCAGGTCTCGCAAGGCTCCTTGACCGGCGCGCTGGTACATCCGCGCGAGGTCTTCGCCCCCGCGGTGCGCGAGTCCGCCGCCGCGGTAGCATTGGTGCATAACCATCCCAGTGGTGATCCCGAGCCCTCCCAGGAAGACAAGGCCATCACCTCGCGCCTGAAGGAAACCGCCAATGTCCTTGGCATCAGGCTGCTTGACCATGTGATCATCGGCGAGGGGAGTTACACCAGCTTTGTTGATGAAAATCTCCTCTAAAAACCTGATCACCAAAAAGTCTCACAATGAAAAACCCCGGCCTTGCGGCCGAGGTTTTATTACTATTAAGCTCAGCTGGCAGGTCTATTTGAATTGCGGATCGCATTGCATCTGTGGCCGGACTTTTTTCTTGAAGGTTGATTTTTCCCGCAAGCGCTTTAATTCAGCGTCATATTCGCGGCGGCTGATCGGCAGTTTGACTTCCTTGCCTTTAAAGGACGAAAGCATGATCGCGTTGGTCAGCTCCAGGCTCGCCAGGCCGGATTCACCGGAGCATTCCAGCCTCTCGTTCAGGACGAGGTGACGGGCAAAATTACGGATCACATGGTAATGTTGTTGATCCACCGGCTTAAAGTTATAGACCTCCTGGATCTTTTTAGGTACGCCCCACATCTCTTTGGTCTTCTTGGTAAAGGCTGGTACTGCCGGCTCATAGCGCCAGAATTCCAGATTGCTGTCGCGCCAGATCAGCTTGCCCTTATCCCCGACAATTTCAATCATTTGGCCGGGTTTAAGTTCATTGGTGGAGGTGTAGAAGTAGCCGGTACCGCCGTCTTTATATTTCAAGGTAGCTTCCGCAAAATCCTCAACCTCAATGTTGTGCATCAGGGTCTTGATATTGCCATTCACGGAGACCGGTAGGCCGGCGAGTTGGACAAAGATATCAATGACATGCGGCGCCTGGTTCATCATCACGCCGCCGCCCTCGCCTTCCCAGGTCGCGCGCCAACTGCCGGAGTCATAGTAAGCCTGGGTGCGGTATTCCGGGGAGATCATGATGGTACGCTGGATCTTGCCAAGCTTGCCGGAGCGGACAATCTCCAGCGCCTTGCTGATGGCCGGCTCAAAGCGGCGCTGGAACATCACCCCGAGCTTTACCCGGTATTTCTTCGCTGCCTTGACCATTTTGTCGGCGCTGCTGATGGTTTCAGCCAAAGGCTTTTCGCAGAGGACGTGCATTTTTGCCTTTATGCAGTCGAGGCAGGTCTTGAGGTGGAGCGGATGCGGGGTCGCGATGATTACTGCTTCCGCAAGACCGGATTTGATGAGTTCCTGGTGGTTCTTAAAGACAGGCACCTTGAATTTCTTGCCGACCTTCTCGGCCTGCTCCAGGTTGGCGTCGACAACTGCCACGAGTTCCATTTCCGGTACTCGCTTGCGGACACTCTCGCTATGGCGCATACCCATGCTGCCGACACCGATCACGGCCGTGCGCAGTTTCCTAATCTTTCTGGCGGCTTTTTTCTTCGTTGCTTTCTTCTTGGCCATGCTATTTACCCTTCTTTTTGGCATACGAATAATATTTCGGATAATCACCTACCAACAGGTGAATCGGTTCTTCATCTTCTTCCACCTTCGGGAACCGCCCGATGGGTTTTTCAAAACGGTTGTCATAATGATCATCATTGACCCTGGAAACCTCTCCCGCCATCGCCTTACCGTGGCCCGGTTCGGCCCAGAAGGCATGGTAGAGCCGGGAGGGAATGGTCATGGATTCACCCGGCCCAAGCACTACATCGGTCCCGGCGGGGAACTTGCGGGTAACCCCGTCCATCTGGATTGTAACCTCGGTATCGGCCAACCGGTCATTATCATCAGCATTGTAAACCTTGATTATCAGGTTGGCGCCGCCACGGTTAATAATATCCTCGGTCTTATTGAAGTGAAAGTGCATCGGGGTCATCTGGCCGTCGCGGATAATCATGATCTTCTCGGCGTAATTGCGCGCCCCCGGTTCATCGGCTGTCTCCAGGGCGCCGTTGCGGAGGGTAAAGAGGAAGAGGCCGAAGGCATCAAAATTACCCTCCCCGAAGTCGGTGATATCCCAGCCGAGTTCGTGGTCCGCGATCTCTCGTGCTTCCGGGCCCTTCTCCTGCCACTCCTGCGGGGTCCAGTAAGCAAAGGGAGGGAGGAGGAATTGGTGTGAATCCAGTACCTCCATGGCATCTTTCAGGATGGCATTAATTTCCGAACGCTTCATGGTTATGTCCTTTTAAAAACGCTGTTAAAACTCCAGAAATAGAACAATATTGACCTGAGGAAGACTTTTCTTCCCCTCTGCTGTAAGACAGCATTATATTGGGGTATAAAGGGATATGTCAATTAACAAGTGGATTTCTTTTAAAATTGGTATCGGGGCTGGTCAGTTAAGCGTTAGGATATGGCAATTCCGTCTCGAAAACGCCGTCATGATCCTCATCCAGCTTCAAGAGGCGCCATAAGCCCTTAGGCAGGAGATCCCGGATATCCATCAAGGTGGTTGGGTCGACATCGAAATCGGTCAGGACCGTGCTCGGGCCGCGGAAGCTGAAATCGAAATCAACCTTGCCATCGCCATTGCGATCCCACTCCTGCCGCCAGCGGTTCATGAAGAGATGCTTGATCGTGAGATCCGGCTTGCGATCACTATCGAGATACCGCTCGAACAGGATCATGGAGCCATTGCTGGTATCGAAATAACACGCCACGTCAATCAGATCATCATCGTTGAGGTCGTACATCTCGCGGGTTTTCTTGCCATCCTGGTAATAGCGCCAGAGGTCAATCCGCCCGTCGCTCCCCCGGCTGTCGAGTTCTTCTTGCGTAGGTACGCCGTCACGGAGGATCTGGCGTCCCTGCCAACCTTCGGGTGAGAGATAATTTTCATCAAGGTTAATAACGTGGGGGCCATAGTCATGGAAACCAAGGCATCCGCAGATAAAAAGTCCGGCAGCGGCCAACCCGATCCATCTCAGCCTGTTCATTGCCATCTCCTTTCGACAGTTGCCAGGTAAGCTTAATTGTTACCCAGGATAAACCGGAACAGCAGGGAGTCTCCGGTATCCCAGGAAGGGTCCGCCTCTCCGGCGAAGAACCTGACGTGGCCATCGCCAAAGAGCGCGTTGATCCCTTCGTCATGCAACTCGAAGAATTCCGTAAAGACCGCCTTCCTGTTATTATTACCAAACCGCAGGTCGATACTGATTTCCGGTAATTCAGCTAAAACCCCATTAATGACTTTACGCATCTTGCTGCCACATTTGATAGTAGTACAGTAACAGGTATCATCATAAAAATTATACTTGCCGTATTTAGCCGAATCAATAGTGAAGGGCGCCCCGGTGCTGTCGGTGATCCTGTTGAGATCAGAATTCGGGCACCACATCACCTCCATCACTAAATATTGGTCGTTTATTAATAATGGAC
>JAFGNG010000199.1 GCA_016927125.1 Planctomycetota bacterium
CGAGTTCCTGCGCGGAGATGCGCGCGCGACTGATGAGGATGCCATTATCATAGCTCCAGATCGCGATATGCTTGCCCGGGAGGGGCTCGGGATCGGTGTAGCTCAGGGAAAGCAGGTGCTCCTCCGGCTGGCCTGACTGGAGCTGGCTGTAAGCGTCAAAGGAAATCTTGTTCCCTTCTTTCTGTACGCACATCCTGACCCAACGGCGATGGCTGCCGGAGAGGGGCAGCTTGACCGCCTTCTCCGCGACGATTTCATGGTTGCGCATGATCACACTCTTGCTGTTTTGCCACCCGCCGAAGATGCAACTGTACCCGGTTGCAAGATCACGCCCGTCGGCGCAGACCGTGAGATTGAAGTCCCGCACATAGCTGGTATATTGCCCTCCCCCGCGGCTCTGGTCATGCATCTGAGCGAGGTAGATATCAACCATCATGTCGCCGCCGAATTCCTCCTTGTGCCAGAGGACGGTATGCTTGTCCTTGGCGTCCGGCAGCAAGCGGCATTGCTGCAACAGGTTCTGGACTTTCCATTTAGCATCATTGGAAAGAGTTCGGGCTAAGGTATTGGCGCGCAGCCTTGCCAGCCTGCCAGGCATCCCGGCCCAGAAATTCCACCGCCAGTCACACTCCCAGCGGTTGGTTACTTCCCAGACTCCTGCGCCAATCCGCCAGTCTACCGGGGCGCGGCTGAAGAGATAGTTTTTAAGCTTCTTGCTGTAAACTAATACGTTTTCAGCGGTTATGGGGCATTTCCTGGTGGCCCAGGCAACCTTTAGTCCGGCAAGAGGTTCCGGATCCCGGTAGACAATCTTGGGCTCATCATCTGCATAGGCAATGACAAAGGGGCCTTTCTGCCGCAGGCGCAGCCGCCGTAGGAGCGGGGTTTCGGAGAAGGTGTACGCTTCCATGACCTCCCCGGCGCGGAGCAACTGCAACTGCGCATCATCTTCCAGCAGGGGCTGGTAACGAAGCATGTAACCATTCTTCTGCTTCTCGGCGGCCACCGGCTTAGCCAGGGAGAGGGCCAGCTCGCTGTCGGCCTGGAAGATTGGCTTTTCCCCTTCGCCCTTGGCTGGGATCAGGGCTTCGATCTCCACCTCGTCATAGAGATGGGTGCGGTGCCAGTAAATATGGTTATACTGCTCGTTATCGTTGCTTTCTTCCCGCCATTCACCCGCGGAGCCGCTCCACGCCTTCATCAAGGTTTCTTCATCAAAGACTTCGTTGACAGTTACGATCGGGAGGACCGGCTCAATCGGCTCAATGCTGACCTTGCTATGCTTCCAGGCGGTCCCGCCCTGGAAGCCGCAACGCCCGGCAGCATCCTTGCCGAGGTAACAGTACAGCGGCGGCAGCTTACCCAGGTTGACGGAAAGCACCCCGGCATCCAGGTCCAGATCCACCGGGATTTGCTGATTTTCGTTTATAATGCTATTGAATTCGTCTTCCGTAACTTCTTTTGTATCAAGCACCTCCCGCCCATTACCACTATCGATTCTTAACAGCGAGTGGATGAATCCGCCTTCTTCCTTACGCGTAACCTCATAGAGGACATGGTTCATGGGACCCAGGTAAGCCGCTACCAGGGCAATCACCTGGCGGTTAGCTGAATCAGGCTCTACCATTGCCGAAAGCGAATAGCCATTCCACGAAGCCTGTCCGTAAAGCACAGTCTCTCCGAAGGCTTCAAAGGCGCTGCTTGGCTCTTCCTTGCCGGTGCTGGCGAGCTTGCCGCGATAACTGCGGACCATGAAGTCATCGAACTCCACCCCGCCCTGGCCGTAGGCGTACAGGCCGGTACGGCCGCCATAGTGGCGGAGATCGGAATGCTGGAAGATCAAGTTGCCATCAAGATAACATGCGGCCTGGCCATTATTGGTCAAGACCTTGAAGCGCGCCCACTGCTCCGGACGGAAACCGCCGGGCTTCTGCTCAACAACGGTTTCCTTGCCATCCTTTAGACGGACAAGCTGTATGGAATTCGCCATGGGTGGCGCGTCCTCTGCGTTTGTCCTGGCTCCCCAGCGGAAGATAAAGGCATCATCCTTGCCAAGGGCATTGAATACCAGCCCGGCGGCACTGTCTGTTGAACCGCAGATTGAGGCTTCGACCTGGTAATTATCCCAGTATTCACTGCCGAGGAGCGAACAGCCTCCCTCAGGCGCGATTGCCTGTTGCACAAAGGAGTTAGCGCTGCGAGAGGGATTGTCGAGAGAGTGTACCTGCCAAGAGCCGCTGACAGGTTCCCAGGGAGAAGGATCATTTTTGCCGCGCATAAAGTCATCGCTGAAAGCAATCGGGGCAACCGGCTGGACAATCAGTTGTCCCACCTCAAGCGCTTGCTTACCGGTTCCCAGGCCGACCTGCCCCCGGGAGTGAGTGGTAAGGGTGCCGGTGATAACCAGCTTACCATCCTTGAGCAAGGTAACATAAGGCTGGCGCCATTTCACCCGGTAGACAGATTCCGCAGCGGATTCCATGGCAGGGATTTTCTCCACCCGGGCACGGTGCAATACCAACCCACTGACCACTTCATCTATGGAAGCGTAATTATTGCTTATGGTTATGGCGGCGTAGTTATCGCGATCGGTGTAATGTAGAAGAATTCTGAAGCTTGCTGGAGTTCCCGCTTTGCTTGCGACATTGCTGGCCGGGAAGCTAAGATCGAAGTCATTCTCTCGGGCGGTTTCCAGAATGCGGTAGGGGCTGAAATCCTTCCAGCCAGCATCCCTGGCAAGGCTGATATTTTTTTGATCCAGCTCTGGCGGTTCCGGCAAATTTATGAGGAATCCGGCAGTTACGCCAATAACGATGAAAAATATGATAACCTTGTACATAACTACCGCCCTGTTGCGCCAAAACCGCTGGTTTGGCTGAAACCTGTAAAAAATAGCTATTTACTCAGAAAAACAATGGAGGGGGGCAGCACCCCTCTCCATAGTCCATGTCCATAACTACCCAAAAACCCTTCGTATTGCAGATATATTTCAACATAAATTATACAGTATTAATAGTTGACGTCAAGAAGGGTGGAGAAAAGCGGCGGATTGGATTAATCCTGAAATTAACTGTATATGCCAAGATTGGCTGATACCCAGCTATTTCTCCTGCCGGGGCTTCCTCCCCAGCAGGCGTAACCCCTTGGGATAAAAAACCCTAACCGGTGGAAAGAAAGATAAAGTCCGATAATTATCATGCCGATATCATATTAAGTAAGAGCCTGTGAAGAGGTTGCGATAAATCCAAGCAGGTTCAGCCTGACTACTCGCAGGATACGGATTAAACAAATGCTGAAGTGGTTTCCATTAAGAGCAATATTATCGCTGGCGCTCCTTGCCACCTTCGTGTATGTGACCATCCAGACATACGAGCGCGTGTACCTGCCCGCATGTGAACGTCGGGCCGAGGCTGAAGCAAGGGAAGCAACCCTCCAGCAGCAGGTGAATGAGATCACCCTGCAGATTGCCGCGCTGGAGATGACTAACAGCGCCCTGGAAGCGGAAGAACCCCTGGCCGTGGAAGAAGCCATCCGGAAGGAGCTTGGCTGGGGCCAGGAAGACGAATACGCCTTGATTGACCCCCAGTTATCGGGGATGGATTGGTAAACATATATCAGTGGGTTGTCGCTTTTTATTGGATTATTCCGGCAACAACCGTATAAATACTGATGTCGCTGGTTGAACGCCGGGTGGTTGAAACAGGAAGAAGAAGATGCCTGATATTCTGTCTCAAAACGAGGTTGACGCCCTGCTGGCCGCAGTGGATGAAGGCGAGGTCGATGTCTCCCATTCGCAGGAAGCGGCCCAACCCACCGGTGAAATCGCAATTTACGACTTCAAGCGGCCAGAGCGGGTATCAACCGACCAGATCCGCTCCATGGAAATGCTGCACGAGGTGTTGGCCAGAAAACTCAGCGCATCGCTGTGCGCTTTCCTGCGCACCATTGTCGATGTCAAGATGGCCTCGGTAGAGCAGCTCACCTACCAGGAATTCATCATGAGCCTGCCCAACCCCACAAGCTTCAATCTCTTGCGCTGCGCCCCCCTTGACGGGCAGATGGTGCTGGAAGTCAATCCCTCCATTGTCTTTCCCATCATTGACAAGCAGTTGGGCGGCGGTTCCAGCGATATTCATATCCCCGAGCGGGAGATGACCACGATTGAACAGCGCCTGATCCAGCGGATTCTCGAGATGGTGCTGGAATTCCTGCATGAAGTCTGGCAGCCGATCCTGGATATTGATTTCGCCATCTCCGCGACGGAATCAAATCCGCAACTGATGCAGATTGTCCCACCCAACGAAGTAGTCATCCTGATTTGCTTTGAACTGCGGATGGGAGAGTGCAGCGGGATGCTCAACCTCTGTATCCCCTTCCCCGTGATTGAGCCGATTATGGGCGATTTCAGCACGATCAATACCTGGTTCAGCTACCGCAAGGAAGGCACGGAGCAGGAGTCCTTCAAGCGCCTGCATGAAGGCATCAACCATGCCCTCCTGGATGTAGTCACCTATATTGCTGAATCCAGCCTCTCGATGGGGGAATTTCTGAATTTGCAGCCGGGAGATATTATCAAGACCCGGAAACCCTCGGACTCCCCGCTCTTAATGAAAATTAACGGGAAACCCAAGTATCTTGGGAAACCCGGTATCTACAAGGGTAAGAAAGCGTTACAGATTATTGGCGAAGCCCCTATTGATGCAGAGATAAACCGTGCCGGAAGACCAGAAAAAACCAGCACCTCCGGAAAACCCGGAAGCGCCGGAAAGCCCGGAACCAATGGAAAGTCCGGAAACGACGGACAGCCCGCAACCCCCGGACAGCCCGGAAAGCCCGGAACTAACCCCGGAAGACAGCCCGCAGCCAACGCCAGCAAGCCTGCCAAACAGTGAGTCCGGCAGTAAACTCTGCCTGACAATCTGGGAAGCGGGATGCAAAGCCTGGGTAACCGCGTTAAGCCGCGAGATTACCTATGCGCCAGGCGAAACTGCCCTGACCACCCCAGTCGCAGCGCTGCCGGGAGAGCCCGGAGAGTGTGTTCTCACTGAGGTACAGTGGAGCGGTGACCGGGAAGGCAAGTTTACGCTACTGGTTCCCGCCAACGGCGCCAAGGAGATTGTCGCGGCCATGATGACCGCAATGATGGGGGAAGAGCATGCCGCGGCAGACACCCAACTCGACGCGGAAGGGCTGGACGCTTACAGCGAAGCCGTCAGCCAATTTCTCGGCCAGGCCTCCCAGACCCTGCGCCAGGACCCCGGGGGGGATGTTAACCTCGCCGCCATGCCGGAAAACACCAAGGTAATCGACTTTGCCAGCACTCCCGTAGAAGAAGCCCTCGGAGGCGATCCCCTCATTTGCTCGCCCGGCGAGGTTACGATCGCCGGCTCCGATCCCATTAAGATCCATACCTTCATGGAACCTGCGCTCGCTGGAGACAACGAGGGCGGGTCCGCAGTGGCAGGTAAAGCCCCGGGGAACTCTAACCTGGCCGGCGCCGGTTCCCTCGGGGATGAATCCGCCGCCCGTGCCATGGTTAAGGGCCTGAAGCTGCCGGTGCAGGTCACCTTGGCAGAGAAGCAGGAACGCCTGAAGATGATTATGGATTTGGTGCCGGGATCGATTGTGGAATTCAAAAAGTCCTCCGAAGAATTCCTCGACATGCGTATTGGCAAAATTACTATCGCGCGCGGCGAAGCCGTGATCGTGGATGAGCATTTTGGCTTGCAAATTCGTGAAATCGTGGATGTGCTTGCTGAAATTGAAAAGCAGAAGAACGCTTAAACCAACCTGAAGTTCTTTCAACTTCTGATTATTATTTGTTGTTATTATTATTCAGGGCATTCATCTGCGCGGAGAAGAAGTCACTCTGCGCTTGCAGTTCGGCGAGGGCATTCTCCATTGCCGCCCATTCCTTGATCAAAGCGACTTCCTTCATTTCCAGGCGCTCTTCCATGTCATCGATAGAAGCCTGAATATCTTCAATCTTGGAGGTAATAGTGTCATCGGCAGTCACAAACATCCCGTTAACGCTGTCGGTAAGGGACCGGAGGGAGGTGCGCATCTGGCTGGCCACACCCTCGCTTTCATATGCCTCCACTTCCACCAGCCTCGCCAGGCCGTCCGGGGCATTGGTGTCGTGAACGGTGATGCGGATCTGGTTGGTCATGACCTTGTCAGGCAGGGTAATGATACTGAGCGCGGACTTATTGGTTTGGTAGCTGGCCCCGGTTTCCCAGGCATTGGTCAGGGTGTTGTAATACTCAACATCAAAGCTGCTGATCGCCCAGTCCGCCGCCGGCATCTCCTCGCTATCAATGTGGTAGAGGACTATCTGGTTGATGGGACGGGTTTCATCCAGGTTGAGAATAATCTCGTCATTATCTACGGGACTACTGCCCTGGTAGCCGTTTACAGAGCCAAAATCGCGAGAGGAGGTGTTGCCGTTAATCAAGTTACTAACGGAAGTTAGCTCGGTTGTCAGGTTGTTAATGGTGACTGTGTCCCCGTCGAAAAGATCCCCCTCCGTACGGACAGTAAGGCTAAGACCGGAGCCGTTTTCTTCGGTCAGGTTGAAGGTTTCCGGGTTGCCGGTGGAGGCATCCACCCCGATGACGCTTGCCACCAGATTAGTCATCAGGGCATCGCTGTAAGCGGAGATATCAAACATCCCGGGAACCGCGCTGGTAGTTGCTTCGAGATAGATATTCCCGGTAGCGTCGGTGTTGTCGCCCAGTCGCGCACCGGTAACCGACCATAGGGAATCATCATCGTCCTCGAAGCCGTTTTCCCCCGGGACGCCCCCATTTCCTTCGTCAGTAATCGAAATCTCTTCCGCATGGATGGCGCCGGCCTTGTTGGTGGCGGCGATAGAGGCATTCCGGTCACTGCGCGCCATGTTGGTGCTCAGGGTCATCAGGTCCTGCACTGCTTCAAAGTGATTCGCCAGTGAGTCGGCCAGAGCGGCATTATCAAGGACCAGGTAACTCTTCTGCGCCTCTGAATCATATTCATACTCGATGCCAATGTCGTAGAGCTGCGAGATACCGCCATCCAGACCGGAGACGGAGGCGATAAGCATATCATCAATGTCCCGCATCAGGCTGTGCACTGTGCTCTCGCCAAAGAGCAGCCCCGGGGTATTGGTTTCAGTATCGTATTCTGTCAGGATCCTGACCACCTCATTCAGGTTGTTATAGCTTTCAACCATTGCACTTACGGCAGCAGTGATCGTCTCGGTGTCGTGGGTAACATTGACGGTCACCGTTTGGTTGACATCCGCATAATTCACGGTCAGGGACAAGCCCGGGATTTCGTTGGAAAAGGTGTTGCTGGAGCTGGAAATCAGGATCGGGGAGGCATCGCTCGAGCCATAGAGCAGGATCGCATCCTTAGCGGAGGAGATCTCATCGAAGGCGAACCCCGCAATATTAGTATCTATCACCATCATCCCGTCCACCCCGGAATCCAGGCTGGCGATAGAGAGATGGTAAGGCTTGATATCGCTGCCGTCGTTGATAACTGAAAGCGCTACCTGCGCGCCGGAGTCCGCGATCTTGGTAATCACATCGTCAAGGGTGTCGTTGGCATCGACTTCAATAACCCTTTCGAAGGAGCCATCGAGGGTGTTCCCGTTGGTCGCGTTACCCAGCAGGCCGAGGTCCTCGGCGGTGGTGCCGTTGTTGTATTCCTCCACCGTGATGGTGCCGCCGCCGGTGGTGTTTACCAGCATGATGCCGTCGCCGGTGGTGTTAATCTTTGCTTCAATCGCCAGGCCGGAATTATTGAAGGCCGTAATGATCTCGCCCACGGTTTTCAGGGTAGATAAATCTCCGATCGCAACCGCCCCGTTGGCATCGGTAACCTCGATATAACCGGCAAAGACCCCGTTGCCTGCGTTCAGTTCCGACAGCAAGGTCGCCCGGCTGATATACTGCCGGTCAAGATCACCGCCATCAACATAGGCAGCGGTAGAGGTTCCGTCAGCCTCGATGCCAAGGTCAGTGGCGCTATTGCTACCATTATTCTCTATTTTTAAATTAGTTATGACTGCGCCGGAGGCGGTGGTGTCGGTTACGAGCAAGCCGTTGCCCGCCTTGTTGAGGCTGGCAGTCACATTCACCCCGGCCGCGTTAATAATCTCGATCACGTCCTGTAAAGTCACTGCGGCCGAGATATCAATATTGGCG
>JAFGNG010000016.1 GCA_016927125.1 Planctomycetota bacterium
CGCTTCATCCAGGAACAACACGCCGTTATGCGCCAGGCTCACCTCCCCCGGGCGGGGATAGGTGCCGCCGCCCACCAGCCCCGGGCCGCTCACCGAGTGGTGCGGCGAGCGGAAGGGCCGGATCTTGATCCACCCCTGCCCCGGCTGCATTACCCCGGCGATGGAATAAATCTTGGTCGTCTCCAGCGATTCCTCATAGCTCAGCTCCGGCAGGATGGTCGGGATGCGCTTGGCGCACATGGTCTTGCCGCTGCCGGGGGGGCCCATCATAATCGTATTATGCGCCCCGGCCGCCGCGACGGTAAGCGCGCGCTTCAGCATTTCATGCCCGCGCACATCCTGGAAATCATACTGCGATTCCGCTGCTGCTTCCTCCGCTGGTGTGGTTGGCGAAATCGGCGCAATCCCTTCACCCAGAAACCCGACCGCTTCTTCCAGGTTTGAGACCCCGATAACCTCGAAGCCTGCGCTCTCCTGCCGGTTCACCTTGGCGCGCCCGTCCAGGATGACCTTGGCCTCGTGGATGTTCTCCAGCGGGACAATCACGCCTTTGTAGCCCTGCTGCCGGGCAGTGATGGCCGCGGCCAGTACCCCGCGCGCGGGCCGGACCGAACCGTCCAGGGCAAGCTCGCCGAGGATCAGGTAACTTGCCGCGCGCTCCGCCGAGATCTGTTCTGACACCATCAGAATCCCGAGGGCAATGGGAAGGTCATAGACCGCGCCTTCTTTTTTAAGCTCCGCGGGCGCGAGGTTGATCACCACCTTGCGGTTGGGATACTGGTAGCCGGAATTTAGGATCGCGCTCTGCACGCGGTCGCGCGACTCCTTGATCGCCTGGTCTGGAAGCCCCACCATGATAAGGCCCGGCAGACCGCGGGTCTGGTCGAGTTCCACCTCGACGACCGAGGCGTCCATGCCGGTGATGGCGACACTCAACAGCTTGGCAAGCATTTTGTGCGCTCCGGTACATGACTTATCGGGCTATTGCTTATAGCGTTAGGTGGGATATAAGATATCTGTTGCCGATGATTTTTTCAACTATTATTCAGTAAGAGTTTCCCTGGGGTGTGACACCGGCACATTCTTGCTTTAGCGTAACCAGCCCTGGGTGTGACCAGCTTTCTAAAACTGTTATTTTTTCTTCCCGCCCTTGGGCTTGTTGACATGGGTGACCAGGGGCCGGCTGCCCTTTTCCTTGAAGCTGACCACGATCTGCTCTGCCTTGGTAAAGGGCACGGTCAGGAAAGAGAACTTGTCCATGATCTGGATATCGCTGATATTCTTCGCCTTGATCGGAACCCGGCTGATAATCAAATCCACAATCTTTCTGGCCGTCATTTTGTCTTTCTTGCCCAGGGCGACAAAGAGCCTGGTTTTACCCTGTTGATCAACTTCCTTGGCCCGGGCGGCAACCTCTTTGATCTCCCCATAGGCCCCGGGGTTGAGAACGTCTTCGAAACAATAGCATAGCATCGCGGCGATAATTTCTTTCGGGCTTTTATCCGCCAATAAGGTCTTGGCCCAGACATAATATTCCGTATCAATCTCTTCCTCAAGAATCGTGGCCAGGTCCTCATAGATTTTTTTCTTTTTGATTTTAATAATATCTTTAACCTGCGGGACCTGGGATTTTTTAATGTCAGAGCCCGCGACCCGCTGGATAAACATCAGTTGCTTGTATTCACTGGGGGTAATAAAGGTAATCGCGGTGCCCTCGTTCCCCGCCCTGCCGGTCCGGCCAATCCGGTGCACATATGACTCCGGGTCCTGCGGCAGGGAATAATTGATCACGTGGGTGAGGTTTTCAACATCAATACCGCGCGCCGCCACATCGGTGGCGATCAGGACGTGGCATTTTTGTTTCCGGAAATTATCCAGGGTACGTTCCCGTTGCGCTTGGGAAATATCTCCATGGATCGGTTCCGCGTCGTACCCCCGGTCCACCAGGTGGGCGGCAACCGTGTCGACATCCCGCTTGGTCCGGCAGAAAACCAGGCCGTAAAAATCCTCTTCAATATCAATGATCCGGCACAAGGCCTCGAATTTATCCCGGGCCTTGACTTCGAAATAGATCTGCTCCGTTAAATTAGTGGTCAACGGTTCTTTGCCGGCAGTGAGCAGTTCGTAACCTTCCATATACTTGTGCGCCAGAGCTTTGATCCTTGCCGGGATGGTTGCGGAAAATAACAGGGTTCTTTTGTCCGGGTTGGTATGTTTGAAAATTTCTTCCATATCCTCGATGAAGCCCATATTCAGCATTTCATCTGCTTCATCCAGGATCAGGTGCGCGATCTTCCCTAACTTCAAGGTCTTTCTCTTGAGATGATCTATGATCCGTCCTGGGGAGCCAACCACAATATGCACGCCCCGCTTCAGCCGGCGGAGCTGCTGGTCTATGGATTGGCCGCCATAGATGGGGATGGTTATAATCTGCTTGCTGCCTTTGAGCGAATTGATCTCTTCGGAAACCTGGATGGCTAACTCCCGGGTGGGAACCAGGATCAAGGCTTGTACGAATTTTGCTTCCGGGTTAATCATTTCGATCAGGGGCAGGCCAAAGGCCGCAGTCTTGCCGGTGCCGGTCTGCGCCTGGGCAATGATATTAGTGTCATTCCTGAGCATTACTGGGATGGTGATTGCCTGGATCGCGGTGGGTTCTTCGAAGCCTTTGGTATTGATTGCGGCCAAGGTGGTTTCGGAAAGTCCGAGGTTACTGAAGGTCTTTTTGGTTTCCATTTTTTCTCTTTTTCAAATTTTTGCTTGCAGGTACAACTGGATTATAAAAACATATCCTATTATCACTAAAAGCCTCTCTGGTATCTCTAAGCATAATAATTATATGTGTCCCATCTGACAGGATTCATTTAAATTCTATGATCTCATCAAGATTTCTTCTCGCCGGTGCGATTGGCGCTACTTCAGAATGACCGAACCAGATAAAAGCTGTGATCTTTTCATAATCTTTAAGCTGCAGCACCTCCCGGTTCTGCTCGCAGTTTATCCCGGTATCCGAGACATAGCAGGCGCCGAGACCATAGTAGTGGAAGGCCAGCAGCATATTCTGGATCGCCGCGCCGGAATCATGATAAGGGCATTCAATATC
>JAFGNG010000200.1 GCA_016927125.1 Planctomycetota bacterium
CCATACCACCAGCTTTGCTACCTTTGAAGATCTTACGCTTGCCCCGGAATCCTTCTGGAACGGCTCGGACAGCTCCGGGGGCTTTGCCAGCGGCGACAATTGGTTCACCAATTACTATGATTCCGGCTGGGAGTATTGGGAAGGCTTCGCTTACTCCAATAAAACTAACACCGTAGACAATGGCCTGTATGGCCAGTATACTGCTTACTGTCCTGGCGGGGGCGGGGCCATGGGTTCGGAGAATTATGGGATTGCTTATGCTGGCTTTATGGGTTTGCCGCAGATTTATCCCGGTTATGTTTCCGGACAATACTTGCAGTCCTACCCTGGAGTTTATCTTACCAACAATGCCTATGCCTATCATTCCATGTTTAATGGCGATAGCATGTCTAAGAAATTCGGCGGCGTGAGCGGTGATGACCCTGACTGGTTCAAGCTTGAAATCTTCGGGCTTAATGCCAACTACGAGCGCCTCGACAAAGTGGTTGAGTTCTACCTTGCGGATTACCGCTTTGCGGATAATTCTGAAGACTACCTCATCAGTGACTGGACCTGGGTTGATCTCTCCGGCCTCGGCAGGGTTTACGGCCTGGAGTTCGCCCTCTCCAGTTCGGACACTGGCACAATGGGGATGAACACCCCGGCGTACTTCGCCCTTGACTTCCTGGTGGCAGTGCCGGAACCGGCTACCAGCCTGCTGCTTGGAATCGGTTTGCTGGCAACGGGATTATTCCGGGGCAAGCGCAGTAATCTTTAAACAATAAAAAAACTCTGCTGGAGAGAGTGATGAAGTCTTTTGTAAACATTATCAGTATTTTGCTTATGTTGTTTATATGCAGCGCGCCGGTCTTTGCCGGACCGTACGCGGGCGCGCTGGGCTATTCGGAATCCATCCCCAACCCGGACGCTACCGATGTCGGTATCCCCGGCTTTGTGGGGCCGGACGGCGACGGCAAGTGCCTGAGCCAGGGGCCGAATAATTATGTCAATCCCGTCTTTGTCGGCTGGGCAACCGGGTGGGTGAATTATCTCCCCTCCGATGATACCTGGAGCAGTGACTGGGATAATCCCGCCAGGGCGCTCGGGCCGGTTACCGGGGATCACTTTGATATTGTCTCCCTTGGTGATCTCGACTCCACAGAAATCGCGGGGGCTGTCCCTCCGGGAGAGATTACCCTGACCTTTGACCAGCCGATCTGCGATGGCGAGGGCGCGGACTTCGCGGTCTTTGAAAATACGCTGGTCTCGCTCTTCACCACCGGTGACGGCTCGGTGGCGGAGGAGATCCACGCTGAGCTTGGCTATGTGGAGGTTTCGACCGACGGGGTAAACTTTCTCCGCTTCCCCTGCGACTCCCTCACCCCCGAACCCTTCGGCAGCGCGCTTTATCTCACGATTGACCCTACTGACATCACCAACCTCGCGGGCAAACATGCCAACCAGGGGGGGGAGAGTTGGGGCACGCCTTTCGATCTCTCTGAGCTTGCCGGGGAGAGCCTGGTCCTGGAGGGAACGGTGGATCTGAACGAAATCCATTATGTGCGGATTATTGATATCCCCGGCAGCGGGGATTTCAGCGATGCCACCGGAGACCCAATCTATGATGCCTGGCTTACCGTCGGCTCCGGCGGGCTTGACCTCGAGGCCCTGGGAATAATCAATACCCCCGGCTGGCTGGAGATCACCTCGGTGCCGGAGCATGCTTATATTTTTATTGATGGTGAGGACACCGGCAAGCTCACCGGCGGCAACCCGCTGGCCTTGCCTGCGGGCTCATATTCGCTCTCGATCCGAGCTTCCGGGCATTCTCCGTATGAGGATGTGGTTACCATTACTCCCGGCAGCACTGTCTTTATCCAGGCTGAACTCAGCCTCAACCCCGGTGACGCCAATGGCGATGGCAAGGTTGATTTCGCTGATTTCATCCTGCTCAAGAGTTCCTATGGGATTAGCTTGGGCGAACCTGGTTATAACCCGGACGCTGATCTGGATGGCAGCGACAAGGTTGATTTCGCTGATTTCACTATCTTGAAAACCCATTACGGCGAAGGCTAACGTGAGTATCTGAGATTTCTGCTGAATCTGCGAAACAATCCTTTTAAAACGCCCAAAATAAGTTTATACTTTTTTTGGGTGTTTTTTTTAATTCGAAGGAGAGAAACTATGCGGAATCTGCAATCCATCATCTCCGTTGTCTTGCTCTGCCTGCTGCTCTGCGGCTGCTTCGGACCGAGCTATGAAACTCTCAAACCCAGTCAAAGCCGTGAATACACCAAGGAACTCCTCGGCACGGCTCCCCCGGAAATGTGGTTCTGGCCTCGCGGCAGGATCATTGGCGACCTTGATCTCGTCAAGGTTGAAAATGGTGATCTTCAGGAAGAAGAGGTGGTGCTGGTTAGGTTGCAAGCAGGGAGCCACGAGGAACCTGCCCCCTCGTCCGAGGTCTGGTTGAGGGTCTTCCACCGTAATCCTGATACCAACATTCTGTCCCCGGTCACAGCCAAAAAAATCTATACCCTCGGAAATGTCCCCGAAAACTTTATCCTCCCGGAAGAGGTGCTTTCAAAATGGACAGATGGACCGGTAGAGAATGAAAATCTTGTCCTTGCAGATCTTGATGAAGATGGCAAACCTGAGATCCTGGTGAGCCTGATGCACCCCCTTACCTCCGGCAAGACGGCCGCTATTCATTCGATTTACTCCATGGATAATAACGAGCTGGTCTTGAAATTTGGCTGCCTCGCAATGCAAAGTGGCGGTAGCCTGTTCATTCTTGATCTCAATGAGGACGGCAAACAAGAATTAGTCATCCCCGCTGTCATCCTGCCCCCCCATGGTGCAGAGGTTCTGCACCAGCGCCCGGAATGGCCCTGTATCTATTCCCAGGTCAAGCCCGGCGCGCAATACTATCAGCAGAATAATGATGATTTTTCCGAATATTACAATCAAACCCTGGAAGATCTCTATGCAGATATGCTCCAGGATATCCTGGCCGGAAGAAAGGAAACCTTCAATCAACAGTGTTGCTATCTCGGCCTGATTTACAGCTATCGCAAGGATTTCTCCCGCGCGGAACAACTATTGCGCCCCGTTGCCGAAGCCCCCGGGGAACTAGGAAAACTGGCGCGGCAGAAGCTGGCGAAGATCCAGGGTAAAGCTACAGAGGGCGATTCTGAAACTCAACCAGACCGTTAGGAAAAAAGCGAATCAACCGGGAGCCTACTCGGAACTCCCCGTGCAGGCGTTGAGGGGTTTCAAGAGCGCGGTATTGTTATTGGTGTCGAGTTCGATCACATGCCAGAACTGGTGGTGGAACTTCACCAGGTGGTAGAGTTTGACGCTGGCCGGGATATGCTTGAAGATCACCTCGAAGAGGGAATAGCCCTGTTCCGTGGTCTTCCGGGAGCACCGCCGCACCTCGTCCTGCATGATATCCTCATCCGCCTCCGGATGCAGGGTATGGCGCACCAGCCACATCATGAAATCCTTCTCATAAATGGGCGACTGCTTCATCACCTCCACCAGGACATCGCGGTCGGTAGGTACCTTGTTGGCGATGCTGTCGATAATCACAAACACGCTCTTGATATCGGCGAGCGCCAGGTTCTTTTGTTTTTCCGGTACGCCGTTTATTTCAGCAGCATTGAAATCACGCATTGCTCTGCCCCTTGGAAATGCCCCCGTCGTGCTCGGTGAGCCCGATGATTTCCGCAAACCTGGGATCGTCCCGCAAGGATACCAGGTCTTCATCCTGCCACATATGCTCGCGCTCGCGATAGCCCAGTTTCCAGGCGTGGGCGAGGGTGTCTAATGCCCTTTCAGCTTCCCCGGTCAAGGCCTGGCTGCAGGCGAGGTTATAAAAAGCGGCCGCGTCGTCCGGCGCGAGGATGGAGAGCAAGCGGTCCGCCTGGAGGCCATCATGGTAAAGCCCGAGCCGGGTGTAATTCTCCGCCAGCGCGCGCAAAGTGTCAAGCTGGCAGGGATGGGTCTGCAGAACTTTTTCAAAAAAGCTGACTTCATATTCCAGCGCTTCCCGCTCCTGAGGGTCAAGTTGGGATAAGCGGTCGTGGTCTTGCGGGCCTGATGCCATAAAACCTTCTTTCAAATTATTATTTTGAATTACATACGTTCAAAGGGGCTGAAGAGCCGCCGATATTCCTGCTGTGCAAAGCGGTCGGTCATGCCGGCAATATAATCCGCAATGGTCCGCTCCAGGCCGTCGCGTGCAATCGTCTTCTGATGATCCGGCGGTAGTATCCGGGGATCGGCCACATAGGCGTGGAACATCTCGGTTAAAAATACTTTCGCGCGGGCCGCCATGCGGCGGACCGTGTAATAATCATAGAATTTCGCGTACAGGAAACGCTCCAATTCGTCCTTCATGGCCTTGAGTTTTGGGCTGGCTGCGATCAGACTGCCGGGATGCGTGCGCACCTCCTCAATATCCTTGATCCCCGCGACGGTTATCCTGCGGGTTGATTCATCGATAACATCTGTCACTTCCAGGTTGATCAGCCTGCGGATAGCACCGGACCAGCGCAGGCGCGGGGGTAAATCCTTATCCTGATTTTTTTGCTTTTGGGTTACGCTCTGCCAGATAGCCAGTTCCCTGACTTCCGCTTCATCCAGGATCCCGCTGGCGAGGCCGTCATCGAGATCATGGTTGTCATAAGCGATTTCATCCGCGATCGCGACCAGTTGCGCTTCCAGGGTCGGCCTTAAACCGCTGGCGAATTCCGGCATCATCGAGGGGGAATCATGGCGGGTATTATGCGCGGCAAAGCTTTCCCGCACCTCGTAAGAGGGGTTGATCCCCGGGAAATCGGGATAACGGCATTCCAGCAGATCCACCACCCGCAGGCCCTGCGCGTTATGCTCAAAACCACCGTGCTCCGCCATCAGTTCGTTCAAAGCGTCCTCGCCGGAATGGCCGAAGGGGGTGTGGCCGAGATCATGCGCCAGGGCGATAGCCTCGGTAAGATCCTCATTTAGGCGCAAGGCCCTCGCCAAGGAACGGCTGATCTGGGAAACCTCCAGCGTATGGGTCAGGCGGGTGCGGTAATGATCGCCCTCGTGGTTGACAAAGACCTGGGTCTTATACTCCAGGCGGCGAAAGGCGGTGGAGTGGATAACGCGGTCGCGGTCGCGCTGGTATACCCCGCGAAAGGCATGTTCTTCCTCCGGGTGGACCCGGCCCCGCGAAGTCGCTGAGCGCGCGGCATAGGGCGCCAGGGTTTCCTCTCCGGCATAGATCATGGCTTTTCCAGCGCTCGACATCAGGCCAAACCCTTGTGAAAATTTTACAGCATCACTCCCCGTCCCGCGAAGGCCGGTTGCAATTGTTCATACAAATCTTCCAGTGACTGGCTCATTACTTTAGCACCGCCAAGCACGGGCATAAAATTGGTGTCCCCGTCCCAACGCGGCACAATATGGATATGCAGGTGGTCGGCTACGCCCGCGCCGGAACATCTGCCCTGGTTAATCCCGATATTAAAACCGTGCGGATGTATCACCTCCTGCAAGACCTGCTTGCACACCACCACCTGTTGCCAGATTTCCGCAGTAGTCTCGGCATCAATCTCTTCAAGTTGCCCCAGGTGGGCGTTGCTGGCGACCATCAGGTGGCCAGTATTGTATGGGAAGCGGTTCATAATTACAAAGGTGTGCTGGCCGCGGCCAAGGAGCAGCGCTGCCTTGGGTTGAGCCGTGTCGCGCGCTGCGCAGAGAAAGCAGCCCCCTTCTCCGCCGCTTGCCAGACCGGTAACATATTGACTGCGCCAGGGTGCCCAGAGCCATTCCATCTTGATTTCCTTAATCAGGTCTTGCTGTTATCCCTCAGCCCTTAGGGGCTGGTACTTTCCAGGACATAGGCCGCCGGGCCGGTTTCCTTGCTGGGAATCAACAGCTTCTGTCCCGGATCAATCTGGTTGCCGCGGCCAAGGTAATTGGCCTGGATAATCCGCCACGGCTCCATCTGGTATTGCCGAGCTATCTGCGAAACGGTCTCCCCGGCAGCCACTTCATGGTACTTTGCCGGGCGGGTTTCCGCAAGGGATTGCATGATCCGGTTGTTAGTGCTGACCTGGGGATAAGCCCCGGCGCCCAAGCGGGAAGACTCCTTACCAGAGTCGCACCCGGCCAGGGAGATGAGCGAAACCGCCAGTGCTGCCACCCCTGCCAGCACAATCCGCAGCGGTGTTACCCGGAAATTGATCTTTGAGAAACCTCGCAGTAAGTTCCGCATGGCTTAAATCGTCTTGAACCGGCGGGTTCAATCAAGAGTTTTTTTATTTCTTGGAATCCGCTGGGTGACATCCCCGACCGGTTCCACATGCACCACCACATCCACAACTTCGCTGAATTTGTTGATCAGGCAATCGGTCGCTTCCTCGGCAATGTCATGCCCCTCTCGCACCGTGATGTCACCATCCACCTCAATATGCAGGTCCACCGCGATGTCGGCGCCGATATAACGCGTGCGCATGGCGTGCGCGCTCTTGACTCCTTTGACCGCTTTGGCGGCCTTCAGGATCTCGTCCCGCAGCTCGGGAGGGGGTGCGGCATCAACAAGTTTCCCGAGCGAGGGAAAAGCGATTTTGGCTGCAACCTGCAGGATGAAGAAAGCGACCACCACAGCGGCAATATGATCGATAAACCATAATTCCGGATACATAAAAGCAATCGCAACACCCAGGGTCGCGGGGATCGAGGAGAGGGCGTCGCTGCGGTGGTGCCAGGCGTTCGCTAGGAGTGCCGGGCTCCGGACCTTGCGCCCGACCTGGATAGTCCAATGGTAAAGGCTCTCCTTAACCACCATGGAGATAATTACTGCTATGAGGGCAATAACCCGGGGAGTAGTGGCATGTGCTTCATCGTAGGAAGAAATCGCGTGGTAGGCAATGCCAACGCCGGTTGCGGCCAGCAATACCCCCAGGAAGACCGCGACCACGTGTTCAATGCGGCCATGCCCGTAGGGATGTTGCTCATCGCTCGGTTTGTTCCAGAGCTTCAGCCCCACCAGGATTGCGATATCGGTCAGGAGATCCGAGAGGGAGTGCGCTGCGTCGGCAATCACCGCCTGGCTGTGTCCAAGCCACCCTCCGAGCAACTTACAGAGGGTCAGAAGCAGGTTGCAGATCAACCCCCACCAGGTGACTTTTTTAATTGCTTGGCTTCTGTACTCGGCGGAAAGTTCATTCATAGTGTTACTTCCGGTTATTCTTCCAATGCTTCCAAGTCCTGCTCTTCCCCGGTAGCAAAACCGGAGAACATCGCCTCGACAAAAGCGGTGGGATCAAAATCCGCGAGATCTTCATGCGATTCACCGACCCCGACCAGCTTGATCGGCAGCTCAACGGCGCGGTTGATGGCGATGGCAATCCCGCCCTTGGCGGTGCCATCAAGCTTGCAGAGCACCAGCCCGGTCAGCCCGACATCCCCGGCAAAAGTTTTCGCCTGCGTAAGCGCGTTCTGGCCGGTGGTGGCGTCCAGCACCAGGAGCACTTCATGCGGCGCGCCTGGGATCTGCTTCTCGGCCACGCGCCGGATTTTAGCCAACTCCCGCATCAGATTGTCCTTGGTATGCAACCTCCCGGCAGTATCAATAATGACATAATCCATCTGTTTCGCCTTCGCCGCCTCAC
>JAFGNG010000201.1 GCA_016927125.1 Planctomycetota bacterium
GGTTACCGACAGCAAGCGCGGCGCCGGGTTCAGCTATACCTTTGAATTCAAGCACCCCGGCTCCTTCTATTATCTCGAACTGGAGTATCCGGATAACAGCACGCGGATTATCGAGGTTGTCATCAAGAGCATGGCCAACGCTTCGAGTGAATCGAGTTCCCAGGCGGGCGTGGGCGCGGAAACCGGCGGGCGCTACCTGCCGACCGGCAAGATGCAGACCCTGCGCTGGATCCATGTTGCGGATCCCGGCAAGCACCAGGTCGATGTGGTTAACACCATGAATGGGGAGAGATCCGCGGCGAAATCCTTGAAAATCTACCGGATCAAAGGCGATCTTCCGGCTCTGGTTAGCGGTCCGGGGCGCACCTACGGGATCCATTCCGAGCGCTGTTTCTACGACTCCGGAATTGGCAAGAATTTCGGCACCATCGCCCTTACGGAAGATGGCAAGGTTGCCGGGCGTGGCCGGCCGGGAGAAAGGATCCAGGCCGAAAGCCTGATGCAGGCAGCGCTGAAGAATCTTCACTGGTTGAAATTAACCGGGGAGCGTTATGTCCAGTACTTGAAGTACACCGGGCAGAACGCGCACATCATGGGCACCTACCAGTATTGCGAATACAACACCCCGAATATCTTTGCGCCGCCGGTTGAAGACTCCAGCATCCTGAACTGCCCCAAGACCATGATGGCGAACCTCTTCGACGCCAATGGCATTGATTTTTACGCCGGCATTGAATTCAGCCAGTCGCAGGATGTCAAGACCTACGCGAATAACGCGCAGGTTGCCCAGGGTGCTGACAGTGCCTATATGATCTCTGAAGATGGCAGGCAAATCTATGGCTTTTTTGTCTCTTACCTGCAGAACTGGATGTATCCTGAGACCCAGCAGAAATTCTATTCCCTGATGCAGCGCACCGGTCGCACCTACGGCCATCTCTCCCATTTCCGTGGGATCCATAATTTTACCGGCATTGATTCCCGCGCCGGGGGCTACTGGATGCCAAGTATGAGCTTTGGCAGCAAATACGACGATCCCTTGCGAATTTCATTTGATGATACCACCTTCAAGCGCTTTGAAGAAGAAACCGGGATCAAAACCAACGTAGCCATGGATGATCCCAAGCGCTTTGCCAAGCGGGCTAAGTTTATCAAGGGTAATGCGGAAATCAAAGCAACTTTCCTCGCCTGGCGCGCTGATAAGTTCAAGGAGATGATGGCGGAAGCGGTCGCGGCTTTGCGCCAGGAATCCCGGCCGGATGCGCAGCTATTAAATGTTCTTCAGATGCCGGACAACAAACTCTTCGAATACCTTTACAAATCCAAGAAGGACTGCAAGGAACTCTGCGGTGAACTGGGCTACGATATTGACAAGGTTAATTCTATCGACGGCATCTGGACAGGCCGGTGGACTATTGGCTGGCGGCATTCGTACCCGCGTCCGCCACACCGTAATCCCTACACCTGGATGGCGAGGACAGATAAAAACATAACCTCCGCCTTTGATCGTGATCATAACCGTTTCGTTTTTGTCCGCACCAGTTGGGACGAGAATAATTACGAGGGCGGCAGGATCCGAATCCTGCCCCAACCGAGCGGTTATAACAGCCGGGAGGCCCTTATCCAGGCATTGATTACCGGCGATCCCGAGCTGATCGTCGGCGGGTATACCGACCTCAATATCAATGTTGGCTATGAGCATATTCTCCGCCAGATCTTGTTGCCCTTTACCTACCTGCCGAAGGCGAACTTTACCCCGGTGCTCAATACCGGCCTTACCACCAACGTGGCGATCCGCCAGCTTAACCAACAGGACGCCTCCTATTTCTACCTCGCCAATCCCGGGCAATGGGCGATGAGCGGCAGCCTTACGCTCGCGGGCGGGGGAGAGGTGTTTGATCTCGTAACCGGCAAGCAATTAGCGGCCGGCACCGGCGAACTTGAATTTACGCTCGAACCCTTCGGCCTCCTGGCCTACCGCGTGACTTCGCCCAACCTTAAGATTACTGCTTATAAGACGAATCCGTTGGCGCAGGATGACCTGGCAATGTTACAGGGAGCAGTTGATATATTTGCGCAGGACGTTATGGCTGGCAAGGGCATCTCTGCGGCTGAAAAGTCCCAGCTCGAACCCGTGCTTGCCAAGATTTATGCCGAGATTGACAAACAAGAGTATGCCCAGGCTTGGGCCATGCTGACCGAGCCAGGCGTCTGGAATTTGAAACAGAAGACTGAAAAGGAGTAATATTCTTTACCTCACTTGTTAAGCTTCAAAAAGCCACTGGCGGTTTGTCTGCCAGTGGCTTTTTTTAAAAGTTAACCCTAACTTTATACTTTGCCTATTTCTATAAAGATTACACCCCCACCATGTCAAATTGACATAATCTTATTACCGGAAAGTAAAGATTACCGGATTATCACTTGTCAGCGGCAAATTACATCATTCATAAGTAATATTAAAATAATGGGTTATAAAATAATAAAGATATTGTATAAACAGGCATGGTATTTGTAGTAATTACCATACAAATTGATTTTTAAAGGGAAAATTCTGAATTCCGGCGCCTTCCAATTGACAATGGAAATCGCCACGATAGAGAAAGGAGTTAATAATGGGTAAGATTATCGGTATCGACCTTGGTACTACCAACAGTTGTGTAGCCATCATGGAAGGCTCTGACGCCAAGGTTATCCCCAACAAGGAAGGCAACCGCACCACCCCCTCGGTCGTGGCCTTTACCGATGAGGACCGGCTGGTAGGGCAGGTGGCTCGCCGCCAGGCTGTCACCAACCCGCAAAACACGGTTTACTCCATCAAGCGTTTTATGGGGCGCCGGCATAACGAGGTCAAGAGCGAAGAAAAGCTCGTGCCTTACGGCATTACCGGCGGACCGCAGGAACTGGTCAAGGTGCACGCGCACGGCAAGGATTATACCCCTCCCGAGATCAGCGCTATGATTCTGCAATACCTCAAGGGTGTGGCCGAGGATTACCTGGGCGAGAAGGTTACCGAAGCGGTGATTACCGTTCCCGCTTACTTCAATGATTCCCAGCGGCAGGCCACCAAGGACGCCGGCAAGATCGCCGGGCTGGATGTCAAGCGCATTATCAACGAGCCCACCGCCGCCTCCCTCGCCTATGGTTTGGACAAGAAGAGCAATGAAAAGATCGCGGTCTTCGACCTCGGCGGCGGCACCTTTGATATTTCCATCCTTGAGGTTGGCGATGGCGTCTTTGAAGTGCTTGCCACCAACGGTGACACCCACCTCGGCGGCGATGACCTTGACGAGAAGGTAATCGGCTGGATCTGCGATGAATTCAAGAAGGACCAGGGCATTGATCTCCGTAAGGACCGCATGGCGCTCCAGCGCCTCAAGGAAGCGGCAGAGAAGGCCAAGTGCGAGCTCTCCACCGCGATGAGCACCGATATCAACCTGCCTTACATCACCGCGGACAGCGCCGGTGCCAAGCATCTCCAACTGACTCTCTCCCGCGCCAAGCTGGAGGAGTTGGTTGATGACCTGGTGGAGCGCACTCGCAAGCCCTGCGAGCAATGTTTAATCGACGCCAATATCAAGGCTAGTGAGATTGACGAAATCGTCCTGGTCGGAGGCTCCACCCGGATGCCCGCCGTCCA
>JAFGNG010000202.1 GCA_016927125.1 Planctomycetota bacterium
CCTATAACCTCCAGGGCGGTCAGGAGTGGAAGGAATTGTATGACCGGCTCTCTACCGGGCCGGAAGGGCCTAACCTCAAGCCCAACCTGCCGGAAGCGTTGACCGACAGCGCCAGGCTCCTGGCGCTCCAGATAGCGCTCTCTGATATCTGCGCCTTGGACCCCGCGGGTCCACAGGCGGAGGTTATATCAGTACTAAGAAGAAAGCTGGCTCACCGGGCCGCAAGATCGCTGGCAAGTTACCAGAACCTCCTGGTTAAGGAAACTTCCGAAATTCCTGCACTCGACTGGCGCAGCGATCTCCAGCCTGCTGAAGGTGATGAGGATTCCCTGCGTAGCCTTGTGCATTCCGCTTGGCCGGAGGTTAAGCTGGAGGCCGAAACTGTGCGGGAAAGCACCCGCGCGTTTCTCACCATCATGCTTTCGGGCGATGATGCCCTGATCCATGATAATCTCCCCGCCATGGAGAAACTGATGCGTTCGGTTCCGTGGGACCAGCTTATCCTGGCAACCTCTATTTCCCCGTTGCCCCTGGCACATGCGCTGGGGCAGGAAAAAGGCTTTTGGGACCCCCGGGTGGAATGTTCTCTGGGAGAAAAATCCTTTGGTGGAATTTATGGGATAGAGTTTAATGAGGGTTACGAGCTCCTTCCCGCCGACGGACCTCGCCCTGAGGGCTGGGAAAGCAAACCGGCGGCATTCCCCAAAATTGTCCTCGACCTTGAAAATAAAGAAAAGCAGCAGAACCAGCCCAGCCCCACATCTAAAACCCGCTCTGCCAAGAATGACAATGGGCGAGGGAGGAAACCGGCTACTGGCTCCGGAAATGGTAACGACTCGGGTGAAAAAGTTGCTCAAAAAAATGGCGATTCAGAAAAAAGCCGGCAGCCTGGCAAGCGTCGCAGCCGTGGCCGGCGAAACCGGCGTCGAAGCAGTAATAATCCCAACGGCCGCAGCCAGAATAAACCTAACAATTCCAGTAATTCAAACTCATAAGCCTCCCCTGGAGAGGTTTGCCGCTTGCTTTTGCCTCTGCTCAACCTAAACTTTTTTTAATAACTAAACCTGTTTGGAGTTGCGGCTTACTGCCAAAACCTCCGGCGCCTTAAATAATCTTGGGAGCAATCCATGGAGATCCCGCGAGAATTTCTTCTTCCCGGCGACTATTGCGTAACCCGCAAACCAAAACTTTTCGCCACTTTGCTGGGTTCATGCGTAAGTGTCTGCCTGCGCCATAAAATCACGGGATATGCTGGCATGAATCATTACATGTTGAGTGAGTCTCCCGCCGCCGCGGTGGAAGACAAGGGGCGGTATGGCAATATTTCCACCCAACTGCTGATCGATGTGCTCTTCCGGATAGACCCCTCGCCCAGGAATTACACCGCGAAAATTTACGGCGGCGGTGCGGTGGTCTCGCACCTCGGCGGAAGCCATGATATTGGCACGAATAATATTGCGATCGCCCGAGAGGTGCTCAAAAACGTGGAAATTCCTATAATTGACGAGGATGTCGGCGGTACCCGGGGCCGGCGGATTAATTTTAACACCGCCACCGGCGAAGTCAGCGTCCGGGAGATCAAGAAAACGGCAGAGGTGGAACGCCTGGCTTCCCAGCGCCGCGATCTTGCCAGTAGGGATATCCGTATCCTGGTAGTTGACGATTCCAAGCTGGTGCGGCAGATCCTGACCCAGGCAATCAATGCTACTGACGGGTTCGAGGTCTGCGGCGAAGCGGCAGATCCTTATGAAGCCCGCGACTTGGTGCTCTCTACCAATCCGGATGTGCTCTGTCTGGACATTATTATGCCCAGGATGAGTGGTTTGGAGTTTTTAAAAAAACTCAGTAAGCATTACCCGCTGCCGGTAGTCATTTGTTCAACCATTGCCAAGGCCGGCTCTGACATTGCCAATCGCGCCCGGGAATACGGGGCGGTGGATGTGATCGATAAGGAGGATCTCAAGCTTTATGGGGGGATGGAACTGGTCAAGGCCAAACTGATTCCCAAGCTGAGGGGTGCGGTCGGCAAGGTGCAGAAAAAATCCCTCTTTGCCGTGTAAAAGTCTTACAAGGCAGTAATCTTTCAGGTTCATTTTTACTTAGAATAATTAAGGCTGGCGGGTAATCCGCCAGCCTTGATGGTTTAATAACTCTTCTCAAAAGCGGGTTTAATAAAAACCTTAGACCAATACTTCTTCGCAAACCTTAGCCAGGACCTTGAGGCCTTCCTTGATGGCGGCCTCGGGGATGGTGAGTGGTGGCGCGATCTTGATGCAGCCTCCGCCCAGTCCGACTGGCGCGAACATCAGCAGGCCTTTCTGGAAGCATTTTTCATTAATCTTGAGGGCGGTTTCGCCGTCCGGGGTCTTGGTGCCGGGCTTGACAATCAAGAGTCCGCCAACCAGCCCGCGGCCAAGGGTCTTCCCGATGCGTTTCGGATATTGCTTCTGGATCTCTTCCAGGCCTTTATACAAGACCTTACCGAGCTTGGCGGATTGCTGCACCAGCTTTTTCTTCTTGATCAGCTCCAGGTTCGCCAGGCTCGCCGCTACTGGCAGGGGGCTGGCAGAATGGGTGCTGGTCATAGAACCGGGGGCGTACAGCCCCATAATCTCCGGCCGGCCAATTACTGCCGAGAGTGCCAGGCTGGAAGAGATGCCCTTGCCGCAACAGATTAAATCTGGCGTAAAGTCGTAGTGCTCGAAGCCGAAGAACTTGCCGGTCCGGCCGAAGCCTGCCTGCACTTCATCCATAATCAAGACAGCCTTATGCTTCTTGCACCACTTGCCCAACTGTTTGGCATATTCCGCCGGGAAGAAGTTCGGGCCGATACCCTGGTAGGTTTCACTGATAACCCCGGCGACATCCTCCGGTTTGATCTTGGCTTTTTTCAGGCTGTCTTCAAAGAGCTTAAAGCTGGTGTCTTCACAGACAAAGCCATCCGGGAAAGGCACTTGCACAAACCCCGGCGCCGGCTTGACAATCCATTCCTTGAGCGCGGGAATCCCGCCCGCCATCTGCGCGCCGAAGGTGCGGCCGTGAAAGGCGCCTTCAAAAGATACGATTACATGCTTGCGCTTACCGCCAATCTTCACCCCGTAGGTGCGGGCGAGCTTGATCGCGTTTTCAGTGGCCTCGCTGCCGGTGGTCAGGAGGAAGACCCGGTCAAGCCCTTTGGGCGCGGCTTTGGCCAAGGCTTCGCAAAGCGCGGCGCGATCTTCATGCGGGAAGCAGTAGGTTGCCAGCAGCTTTTGATCAATCTTCTGCTTGAGGGCAGCACAAATTTCCTTTGGCGCATGCCCGGCGTTGGCAATCAAAACTCCGCTGGACCAGTCCAGCCACTTGTTGCCCCACTTGTCGTAGATCTGGATGCCTTCGGCGCGGTCCCAGATTATCGGGGGTTGCCCAGACATGCTGGTAGGCTCAAACTTGGCAAGCTGTTTAAAGGTTTTAAGGCTCTGAGGAACCGGGAGCTTGGTTTTGATGGTGCGATAACGGGTCTTGACCTTCTCAACTGCGACAGGTTTCAGATTATACTTATGAGCCATCTACTGGTCCTTTCCTTTAAGCAAGCCAAAATGTATACCGTTTTATTAATTGGCTTAGAATAGTAATTTGAAATCCTTTTTTTGTCAAGGCTGTTGATTCTGTCTCACTGAATTAACACACTGTCCTGCCACTACTTAGCGGCGCGGTTGAGGGCTGCTACAATCGCCTTGACTGCTGCCTGGTCAATATTGGTGTCGGTTCCGACACCCCAGACTGTACGCCCGTTGTCGAACTCCAGGGGCACATAGGCATAGGCCACCGCGTCCGCTCCCTTGCCGACCGCTTCTTCATCAAAATCCTCCAGCCGGAAGTTGCCGATATTCAGGGCCTTGAGCGCATGTACAAAAGCTGAGATCGGGCCGTTACCATCGGCGATCTCGGTCTTCTCCTCGCCGTTAATACGCATGCAGAGCTCGCCATGGATGCAGGTGGGATCTGTTTCATCCGGGCGCGGCCAATATTTAACCAGCTCGTAAGGACCTTTGGGGTTCACAAATTCTTTATTAAAGAGCTCCCAGATTTCCTGTGGTAAGATCTCCCTGCTTACCTGGTCGGAATATTTCTGTACTATTGCCCCGAGATCAGGATGCATGGCCTTGGGAGGGCTGATGCCAAAATCATTTTCCAGCACCCAGGCCGCGCCGCCCTTACCCGACTGGGAGTTGATGCGGATCAACTCCTGAAAGGTCTGGCCGAGATCTGAGGGATCAATATGCAGGTATGGAACCTTCCAGCCCACTCCAAAATGCTTTCCGGCCTCGGTGCGCTTATGCATCCCCTTGCGGATGGCGTCCTGATGGGAACCGGAGAAGGCGGTGAAGACATACTTGCCGGCATAAGGCTGGCGGTAATAAACCGGCATCCCGGTCAAACGTGAGACCGTTTCCACGATCCTCGGCATCTGGGAAAAATCCAGCCCCGTCTCTAATCCGCGGGCATGGAGGTTATTCGCCACAATCGAAATATCCACGTTGCCGGTGCGTTCGCCATGTCCGAAGAGCGTTCCTTCAACCCGGTCGGCGCCGGCCAGGAGCGCCAGCTCGGTGGCAGCAACCGCCATGCCCTGGTCATTATGGCTGTGGAGAGAGACCCGGATCTTGTCCCGCCGGGTAAACTTTTGGCAGAAATATTCGATCATATCCGCATAATGGTTGGGCGGGCGCCTCTCTACGGTTGCGGGCAAATTGATCGTCAAAGGTTTTTCCACTGATGCCTTACCCCAGGCATCATAGACGGCTTCGCAGATTTTAATTACAAAATCAATATCGCTGTCGGTGAATTCCTCCGGGGAGAACTCCAGCCGGATATCGCTCTCTGGCATCTGGTCCGCCAGTTCTCGCACTTGCTGGATTGATTTCACCGCGGTTTCGATCGTCCCTGCCTGGTCCATCCCGAAGACCTGTTGCATATGTAACTCGGAGGTAGCGATGTAGACATGCACAACCGCGCGGGGTGCATCCTGCAGCGCCTCAAAGGTGCGGGCAATCAAATGCGGCCGACACTGGGTCAAACCCATGATAAAGACATCCTCGGGGATGAGGTTATCCATGATCAGCTTGCGGGTGAAATCAAAGTCATCCTGGCTGGCCGAAGGAAAGGCGACTTCAATTTCCTTAAAGCCGATCTCGCAGAGGAGTTTAAAATATTCCAGCTTCTGCGCGGGGTTCATGGGATCAGGCAACGCCTGGTTGCCATCACGCAAATCCACCGAGCACCAGATTGGCGCCTGGGTTATGGTTCGGTTCGGCCATTTCCGCTCCGGCATGTTGATCATCGCCGGGATGGTGTACTTGGGAATATTGTTCTGGGAAGACATTTTATATCCTTTCGGTAACCAGTATTTTAAAATAACTAATGCTTATTGGCCTAAAAGTCAAACAACTGGGCAATAAAAAAACCCGCCTCGTGTCCGGGCGGGTGGTTTTCTTTACAAATATACACGCGTCAGCCGGACAAGAGAATCCCTGTGCTCCTTAAAAGGAGCAGGTTGGTAAGTCGCAGCTGGGAAATTACACATGTGTTTTTCATCATGATTTCCTTTACTTAATTAAGCTTACCACAGAGTTGCTCTAAGTCAAGGGGTTTTTATAAAGATCCGAAAAATGTGCCTTTTCTCCATGTTTCGTAAATATTCGCAATTATTTGCAGGTTTTGCTTCTTGACAATTATCCAATCACCCTTATAATCCCGCCTGCTAAACAAGGCGTCTAACGCCATTACCCGCGCCATTACCCGGTGGTGTAATTGGCAACACTGCAGATTTTGGGTCTGCCTTTCCAGGTTCGAGTCCTGGCCGGGTAACC
>JAFGNG010000203.1 GCA_016927125.1 Planctomycetota bacterium
GCACCTTAAGCCAAGCTGACAAGTGCAATTGCACCGCAGTCGCCCGCAAAGCGGCCATGCAACTGATGGAGGCAATCCCACGGATCCGAGAAGTCTTGAAGACCGATGTCGCCGCCGCCTTCAACAGCGATCCGGCAGCGAAGAGCTATGATGAGATCATCCTGGCCTACCCCGGTATCCAGGCGATCTCCATGCACCGGATTGCCCACGAGCTTTACAAGGCGGGCGTACCGTTGATTCCCCGGATCATTTCCGAGTACGCGCACAGTTTAACCGGCATTGATATCCATCCCGGCGCGACGATTGGCGAATACTTCTTTATTGACCACGGCACCGGTATTGTGATTGGTGAAACCACCGAGATTGGCGATAATGTCAAGATTTACATGGGAGTAACCTTGGGGGCCCTTGCCCCTACCCAGGGGCAACTGCTGCGCAATACCAAGCGCCACCCCACCATCGAAGATGATGTTACCATCTATGCCGGGGCAACTATTTTGGGCGGCAAGTCGGTGATTGGCCGGGGGAGCGTGATCAACGGCAATGTCTTCCTTACCAAGGGGGTGCCGCCTTATACCACGGTAGGGATGAGTTCTCCCGAGCTGCACTTCCGGGGCAATAAGCCGCCGCAGAAGAAAGAAACGCCGCGCAAGCTGAAGTGGGTTTGCCCTGCCGGCAAGACTGTCTGCAAGGGCAAGGTCTGCAAACCGGTCAAGAAAAAGGCTAAGAAAAAAGCCAAGCGGAAATAATCTTTCCGGCCAGACCGAATAATAATTTAAGGCAGTGTGTGCGGGTAGAGGTGTAAATAAAAAAATTTCCAAAGGAAGCGGGCAATGACGGCCGTCGCAATAGAACCGTTTCGGCATAGCTTCTGGAAATCCGAGTTAGGAGATATAACCAAGCTATATAACAATGCCCTGAGAGGCATTCATGGCTTCTTTCCCATTACCCGGCGTTTTTTTCGCAGGCGCATCTTGGAAAGCCGTTTTTTTCAACCCGAGCTCTTTCTCCTTGCCCGCGCGGATGACAGGATTGTAGGAATGGCGCACGCGGCAATTTTGGGTGAGCCCTGCTATGAACAAGGCGGGGTGGTGGAGATGCTCGCGGTCCACCAGGATTTCAGGAAACAGGGGATTGGCGGGCACCTGCTGGATGAGGTGATGCTCAGGTTTAAATCGAGAATGGTGCCGCTGATCGATGGCGGGGGGTCCTTCCCGTTCTCCCCGTTTTACGCTACCCTGCTGGGCGGCTCGGAGCGCTCCGGCCCGGAAGTGAATAACCTGGCCGCGCTGGCGCTCTTTGAAAGCCGGGGATTTTTCCGCTCCCGCGAAAGTCTCATCATGGTTGCGGATTTACAAACCGACGCAGGAGAAACCGAAGAACCTAGTAAAGCTAAGCAGGATAACTTGGAGATGCGGATTATCCCCCGCACCCCCGACGCCACCTGGCTGGATTATGTCTTCCGGGGATGGCGGCTGAATAATAGCGTTCTGCTTAAACCCGGCGACAAAAAGATTTACTCGCGCGCGATCTTTGCCTTGATGCCGGGCCTTTCCCAGCAGAATGGTAAGAAGACCTATGCCATCTTCGGGGTGAATACGCCCCCAGAGCTGCGCGGGAAAGGCTGGGCAACCATTCATCTGCAGAGATTGAAGCAGCACCTGCGCTTACAAGGGGCGGAGGCGCTGGAACTGCATGTTTATAGTGATAACGTCCCGGCAGTGCGCCTATACCAGAAAACCGGGTTTAAAGAAATCCAGCGCACTATCATGATGCGCAAGAGCGGCACTTAAACATTTTAAGCGGGAACCTAAGAGCAATGGAATCTTATTTAACCAGCACCAACCTGCAGACCGTACCCAGCCTGACCACCGATATTGTGATTATCGGCAGCGGCGTTGCCGGGTTGTCCGCGGCCCTGGCGGCGGCAAAAAGTTCTCAAGTATTGCTGATTACCAAGAATGAATTCAGCGATTGTGCCACCTTCCAGGCCCAGGGAGGGATCGCCGCGGCCTTGGAAGAGGCTTCCTATGAAGCCCACTTGGAGGATACTTTGCGCGCCGGCGCCGGTCTGTGTAACCAGGAGATGGTGCGGATCCTGGTCTCTGAAGGGGTAGAGAGAGTGCGGGAACTGGTTAAGGCAAAGGTGCCCTTTGACCGGCAGGATGGCGGGCTTGCTTTTACTATAGAAGGCGGCCATTCCGCCCGCCGCGTCCTTCATGCCGAGGGCGATGCCACCGGGCAGACCTTACACCGCTCCCTGTTGCAGATGGCGAAGGATGACGAGAATATCAATCTGCTAGAACACCATTTTGCGATTGATTTGTTGCACTCCAGGCAAGCGGTTTTCGGAATCATCTGCCTGGATACCAAGTACAACCGCCTGCTACGGATTAACTGCGGCGCGGTTATCATGGCGAGCGGCGGCTTGGGACAGGTCTACCAGGAGACTACCAACCCGGAGGTGGCCACGGGTGATGGTTATGCCATCTGCCTGCGGGCGGGCGCGGTGCTGGAGGATATGGAATTTATCCAGTTCCACCCTACCACCCTCTACCTTGCGGGCGCGCCCCGCTTTTTGATCAGCGAAGCCGTCCGCGGGGAAGGGGCATACCTGTTGACTACCGAGGGCAAGCGCTTCATGCCGTCCTTCCATGAACTGGCGGAGCTCGCCCCCCGGGATATCGTCAGCAAGGCCATTATCCGGACCATGGAAGCGACCTCCACCAACTATGTGCTCCTTGACCTGCGGCATTTGTCCGCGGACTTGGTTGAGGAGCGGTTTCCAAACATCCGCGCGTTTTGTTCTGATTATGGTATTGATATCACGCATGATGCCATCCCGGTGCGCCCTGCCTGCCATTATATGATGGGGGGGGTCAAGACCGATTCGCTGGGCCGCACCAATGTGGAGAATTTATATGCCTGCGGTGAAGTTGCCTGTTCAGAAGTGCATGGGGCGAACCGGCTGGCCAGCAATTCCCTGCTCGAAGGCCTCGTCTTCGGCCACCGCGCTGGCGAGCATGCCCGGGAAAATATCAGCAGAAATTCCACCAGCATAAACGCTGCGATCAAGTTTACCACCCGCACCGAACCCTCCCAGCAGATAAAGCGTAACCTGCCATTGGATATCGACGACGTTCTCCACAGCCTGCGCTCACTAGCCTGGCGGGAACTGGGGATCTTTCGCACCGGGGAGCAGCTAATCCACGCGGAGAATACGATCAACTTCTGGTCACGGTATGTGCTGCGCGAGGTATTCACCGCCGCCTCGGGCTTCGAAGCGCAGAATATTATGACCGTAGCAAAGATGATCAGCCGCGCTGCGCTTCTCAGGACTGAAAGCCGGGGCGCGCATCAGCGCCTGGACTACCCTGAAACCGATGACGACCACTGGCAGAAGCATATTCAGCTTTCGCGGGAAAATTTTTAACCCCCCCAGGCAATCGCGGGCGTAGACCTTAATATCAGCAGGTTTTTTAGGGGTACAAGATGGGCAGTAAAGCTACGAATACAATTTATCTGGCCGCTCCGCTCTTTTCACAGATGGAGCGACAGTGGAACCGCGGCTTCGCCGAAGAACTGGAAAAGAATTTACCTGAGATAGAGATTCTACTTCCGCAGGACTTCCGGATTGAAGGCAAGTTCAACAGCCCGGAGCATTTTGGCGAAATTTTCCAGAAGTGTATCGAGGGCGTCCGCGCCAGCGCGGCGGTCGTGGCGATCCTTGACGGGGATGATGTCGATAGCGGCGTGGCGCTGGAGATCGGCCTGGCTTATGCCCTCAAAATCCCTGTTATCGGGGTGCGCACCGATTACCGCGATAACCAGGAGAAAGGCGTCAACCTGATGATCTCCCGCGCCTGCACCTTCCTGGTGCGCGAGTTTTCCTTCCGCGAAGACCTGCCGCAACTCGCCGCTTCGGTGAGCCGGAGGCTGATAAAGGTGTTGCCGGGTTAAGCAGAGGCTCTTAACCAAGCCAGCAAATTATAGGAAGTTAGGGCCGAGATTTCGCAACAACAAGATCTCCTTTCCTTACGACTTTTTTAATCAAAAAATAAAGAAATGATTTTTTTGCGGATAAATTACCCTTCTGCAGAGACTATTATATGTGAATCAAAAGTCATTTCCATATCCGGAGAAAAATTTATGAGCGATAACGAGCTTTCCCTGCAGTTAGATGCAGAAAATCAAGATCCTGATTTCTTTGCCCAACTTGTTAAACAACACACAGGTTTGGTTTATCGAGCAGGCTTGCGAATCACGGGTAATATTCATGACGCCGAAGATGTCGCCCAGGAGTGCTTTCTGGTGCTGGCACGCAAGGCCGGGACAATAACTTCTTCACTTCCAGCCTGGCTACATTTCACAGCGATGAATTGCTCCAAGGATATCATCCGGAACAAATCCTTGCGCCGCCACCACGAGAGATTAGCCGTACTAGAAAGGAAACCTAATAACAAAGAAACCACCTGGCTGGAGATTGAACAGCACGTGGACGAGGCGTTGACAGAACTACCCGAGGACTTAAGAACACCGATAATCCTGCATTATTTTGAAGAAATGAGCCAAACTGAAATCGCGGAGGAATTGGCCATTGGCCAGGCCACAGTCAGCCGCCGGATCAAGAAAGGCATTATTATGTTACGGCAGAAGCTTAAACAAACGGGAGTCCTAACTTCAACGATGCTATTAACATCATTGCTGTTGAAAAACGCCGCAGCTGCGGCGATACCCCAAACTTTGAAAGTCAACCTCGTAAAAATGGCTCTTGCCGGGATTGGCAAGGGCGCCGCTGCCACCGCCGGTTCTACAGGTGCTCTTGGGGGGGCGATTGCAAATCCGGCGGCCACTGCAATCCTAACAGGTTCAATCAAGGCCAAGATCGTTGCGGCCACGCTTGCCGGCGTGCTGGCCGTAGGAGGAGTCACCACCTATAAGCGGATGAAACCGGAAGAAAAACCAGTGGAAATTTCATCGTTTGAAATTCTTCCCGGGAACCAGTATCCCATATTTACCCCCAGCCCAGAAAAATCTGGAGAGTACTTAGGCGAACACGATCAAGCTGCAAATAAACAAATCCATAAAACTGCAGTTAATCAAAACCATGAGAATCCCATGACAGGTGTTGAATCTTCCCCAGGTGACGATACCGCGGTTGATATTAGCACCTTGTCGGCACTACACCAAGCCGCATATGGCGGTCATGTCAAACAAATCGAGGAGTTGCTTCTGCAGGGGGCCGAGGTTAATGGAGCAGGCTGGGAAGGGAGGACGCCCCTTCACCTGGCAGCGCTCGGGGGCCACCCTCTGACCTGTGAATTCTTAATTTCTAGTGGAGCAATTGTTGACGCATTAGATGAAAACGGCCAAACGCCATTGCACCTGGCGGCCAGCAAAGGACACCGCGCGACTTGTGAATTATTATTAGCTAACGGCGCCGGGATTAACACCAAGGATAATCAATGTGATACGCCAGAGAGATTAGCGGAAAACGGCGGCCACGATAACTTAACCGCTTTTCTGAAAGATCAAGAATATTAAAGACCGTTATCTCACCGGCTTTATAAAAAGGAGCCTGCTTTGTTACACGGGATGAAAAAATACCGCAACATTTTCTTCTTGGCATTCACACTTTTCACCTTCGGGGTGGGTACTTGCCTCTGCGCCCAGGCGGATTATATCTGGGATGTCAGCGAGAAAGGGATTTTTGATAGCACCAACAAGGCCTACAAAATTGAGGATGGCTCTGTCACCGTGGAGTTAGACGATACCGCCGCCCTCTGCCCGACGGGATTGGGGCATCTTGCTTCCGGCATGGATATTGTGAAAGAAATCCAGCTGGGGTTTACCCTGGAAGCCGCGGGCGACTTCTGGCTGCATCTCTCCTGGAACCCAGGCGGCAGCGGCCAAGAGCAATTCGAAGTCTTTGCCAATAATGTCAGTATAAAAAAGAGCGAGTTGCTTAACGCCCAAGAGCGGCCCCAGCAGGAAATCAAAGAGACGTTCAAAGTCGGATTGCAAGCAGGAGCTAATACTATTTCCCTCCGGCAGCTTTCTGGAGACGGCCTGAATTTTCACAACCTCAGCCTGACTACTACGGAAGAACTGCCTTACCGGCACCCCCTCAAGCCCAACCTGGAATTTCCCACCCTCCAGTCATATGAAAAGGAGATTAAGGAGCCGGGGATAATTTTAGACAGTACGCATGTGCGCCTCTTTGCCCCCCAACGGATGGCGACGGCAGCGAAGGTTATTTTCCCCTACCTGGTCAAGGCATACCAGGAACTTTACCGCATTGTTGGAATTGATACTGAATACAAAATCGTGGTTTACCATTTTCCCGAAGACGGTTCGCAATGGGTTGGCGGCACCAGCGTATGTTCAATCAAATATGGCTATAAAAACCTGGATGTGAAAACCCAAACAGAATGGAAGCGCTATCACCAACCCCATGTCAGCGGTTATATTGAAGAGATGGCTCATAATTTTGTGAGTGCAACCAAAGCGCAATTCGGCTGGGAGATGATAGGCTGGACGCTTGGAGTCAGGGCTTCTGAGAAGGTCGCGAACAACACTATTTTCACAAAACAGGTGCAAGAAACCAGGAAGAACCAGCAGAAGACCTACCAGCGTTATCGCGAGGGAGGATACATCTTTCCCGAGGATCTCCCTGAAAACCAATGCGACCGGATCCACGCTTACATCTTGTGGGAATACGAAAAACGCTATGGACCGGAGTTTTGGCAGGATTTTTTTAAGGAGGTTAAAAAGGAGCAGGAAAAATTACATGCCGCCAACGGGCTGAACGGGGATGAACTTCGTAACCGGCGTTATCAAATCACGATTGACTGCTTTGACCGCCTGAAGGGCGTGAATTTTAAAAAGACCCTGGAGAAAGCCGGGATATCCTTAACCACTGATATTAAATCACTGCATCCCACCGACCCGGGATGGGATCGGAAGTATTTGCCGAAGCAAGAGCAATAATCTTAATTTGACACAGGCTTATTTCAAATCATTCCTGGAGCGTAAAATCCCAAGCGCATTCTGAAAATCCTCCAGCAGGGGAGCTTCAAACTCCAAGCGCTCTCCCGTGCGGGGATGCTTAAAGGCCAGCCGCTTCGCATGCAGCGCCTGGCGGGATAGAACTGTCTGAGAACCCTCGCCACTGGCCTGGCCGACACCATGACCAGCAAGCTCCGCCCGGGTGAGGCTCGACTCCCTGCCGTAATAATCATCACAAAGGATCGGGCAGCCAATATACGCCAGGTGCACGCGGATCTGATGGGTGCGCCCGGTGTGCAGGCGGCATACCAGATAGCTATAAGGCCCGAAGGAATCCAACAGGCGGTAATCGGTAATCGCTTCCTTGGCCTCGCCCTGATGGATAACCGCCATCAGGACATGGTGGCGCGGGTTCCTGCCGATGGGCGCTTCTATCCGGCCGGATTCCGGGGAGGGGCAGCCATGCGTTAGCGCGCAGTAGGTCTTTTCGGTGATGCGCTCCGCGAATTGTTTTGCCAGGCCCTGGTGGGCCAGGTCATTCTTGGCCGCGACCATCACGCCCGAGGTATCACGGTCGAGCCGGTGCACAATCCCGGGACGAAGAATTCCGCCAATCCCGGAGAGATCCTTGCAGTGGTATAGCAATCCGTTAACCAAGCTGCCGGTTTCATGCCCGGGGGAGGGGTGGACCACGATACCGGGTGCTTTGTTCAAGACAATCAGGTCGCGGTCTTCAAAGAGGATGTCGAGGTCAATCTGTTCCGGCCGGGCTTCGAGCTCAACCGGGTCAGGGATAAAGAGGCTGAGAGTTTCCCCGCCGCGCAGCTTCTTGCTGGCCTTGGTGGGAACGCCATCCACTTCGACCATCTGCCCATCGATGAGTTTCCGGATATAAGAGCGGCTCTGCTTTTTAAAAGTGGCGGCAAGGTAAGCGTCCAGGCGGGAGCCCGCGCCTTGCTTAGCCACTGTGGTTTCGACAAACTCGCCGAGATCAGGATTGAATTCCATCAAGCATTACCTGTCTGAATTTATTCAAGGGATTTATTGTCAAGAGTGGTGGCAGCGCGGATCCCCTGCAATTCGGTTTCATTTAAAACCAGGTGCGGTGGCTTGAGCTGCCCGTCGGGACGACCTTCCGCAACCATCTTCCTGCGCCAATTAGCATACACGCCGCATTTCAAAACCAGGATATCCGGCAGTGCCAGCCTGCCACTCTTGCGCTTTTCTTCATACTCAAGGTTTTTTCTTCCCAGGTGCTGGTCAAAGGATTTGGCCAGCCGCATTACTATTTCCTGATCCCCTGCAAGGCTTTCCCGGCGGGGTTCTAACGCCAAGAGATAACGCGGCGGTTCGCCCAGGCGCAGGGTGATGGTAAAGCATTCGAGCAACTCCGGGAATTCCATTTCCACAGCCTGCATCGCGCAGACCACCTGTTCTTCCGTAACCTTTTCGCCGGTGATGGAGAGCACCTTGCCAGCTTTGTGGAGGAAGACCACCACCGGGGTTGCTTCCAGAAAATCAGTCACCTCCACCACGTCGGCGAGATCATAGCGGTAGAGTCCGCCGGAGGTAGTAATAATCATCCGGTAGCGTTTGCCGATTTCGAGCTCATGCGATAGCAGGGTCGGGGTAATGGCAGTATTATACTCCGGTTCGATCTCC
>JAFGNG010000204.1 GCA_016927125.1 Planctomycetota bacterium
ACGCCAGCGCCCTGCAGAAGCCGAAGCGCTTCTTCGGCGCGGCGCGGAATATCGAGAACGGCGGGAGTCTCACCATTGTCGCCACGGCGCTCATTGACACCGGCAGCCGCATGGACGAGGTCATTTTCGAAGAGTTTAAGGGCACCGGTAACGCGGAACTGCACCTTGATCGCCGCTTGGTCAACCGTCGTCTCTACCCGGCGATTGATGTCAACCTCTCCGGCACCCGGAAGGAAGAGCGCCTGCTCCACCCGGATGAAATGCAGAGAATGTGGCTGCTGCGCAAGTATATCAATGATATGAATATTGTGGACGCGATGGAATTCCTGCACGCCAAGATGAAGACCAGCAAGAGCAACGCGGAGTTCCTTATGTCGATTAATATCAACGGGTAAGATGATTTTATCGGAGTGGCAAGGGAGTACCCGGGAAGGGTATAGCATAGCGCCGCCTCCATGCACGCTTCCACGTTGGCGCAAAGGCGCCGGGTGGGGTGTGCTTAAGGGCCATGCCAGATAAAATGCCAGTAGTTTTTCTTGGCATAATCAAAAACCTTGGATAGACTTTCCACTGCTTGGGCAGATGCCGGGGCAGAGACTGTAAAATGTAATTATCAAGTGCTGAACGGAAGAGCGGGAAAGCAGGAGAAAGGACAAAGACATGGCAGGAATGAAAATTAAAAGCAAGGACAAATGCAGATGGGACGAAGTCAGTCTGGGCGAAATCATGCTGCGGCTGGATCCCGGTGACGGCCGGGTGCATACCACCCGTAACTTCACGGTTTGGGAAGGCGGCGGAGAGTATAATGTCGCGCGGGGGCTGCGCCGTTGTTTCGGCCAGCGCACTGCGGTCGCGACCGCCTTTGTCGACAACCCGGTCGGGCGCCTGCTTGAGGACTGCGTCCTCCAGGGCGGCGTGGATTCGCGCCATATCAAGTGGTTCCCCTTTGATGGCCTCGGGATTGCAGCGCGTAACGGCCTGAATTTCACCGAAAAAGGCTTTGGTGTACGCGGAGCGGTAGGCTGTTCCGACCGGGGGCACACCGCGGCCAGCAAGCTCAAGCCCGGCGATATCGATTGGAACCAGATCTTCAAGGTTGAAGGGGCACGCTGGTTCCACTGCGGCGGGATCTTCACCGCCTTGTCAGCTACTACGCCTGACGTCGCCATCGAGGCGATGAAATGCGCCAAGGCCAACGGCACCATCACCTCCTTCGATCTTAACTACCGCGCTTCCCTCTGGAAGGAGCATGGCGGGCCGGAGCGGGCGATGGAGGTCAACCGCGAGCTAGCAAAATATGTCGACGTGATGATCGGCAATGAGGAAGATTTCACCATGAGCCTCGGCTTCGAGGTCGAAGGCGTGGATAAAAACCTTTCCAAGCTCGATACCACCGGTTTCGAGAAGATGATTACCGAGGTGGTCAAGATGTTTCCGAATTTCCAGGCCGTTGCTACCACCCTGCGCGGGGTGAAGACGGCCACCATCAACGACTGGAGCGCGATCCTCTACACCGAAGGGGCTTTTTACAAGGCCCAGGCGCGCGATAACCTGGAGATCTATGACCGCGTCGGCGGCGGCGACTCCTTCGCCTCCGGGTTGATCTACGGCTTCCTCACCGGCAAGACCCCGCAGGAATGCATAGAATACGGCGCCGCGCATGGGGCGCTCGCTATGACCACCCCCGGCGACACCACCATGGCAACCCTGAAGGAGGTTGAAAAGCTGGTGGGCGGGGGATCCGCGCGGGTCGATCGCTAAGAAATTTTTTAGAAATAAGCCTGAAATTCATCCTTTTACCCGCAACTGTCTTCATTGATTGGTGCGGGTTTTTTCTTTGGCTTACCCAGCAAAACTCGCAGGCTGGACAGGTAAATTTCATTATGCCTTAGAGGCAGTAATTTTTCCTTTCAAATTAAATCCGGCGGATAGAAAAAAAGCCAAAAAAAGTTTCACCTCCAAGAAAGGGTTTCAAACCTAAGTCATATCCGGTAAAAGTTGAAATTAACCTCTTATCGGCAATCATGTTAGGATGAGATTAGCAAAAACAGCCCTGAGGCCATATCTACATCTAGTGTCATAATCAGGTCAAAAGCACAAAATATTGTGGTTTTTTTCAATAATTTCCTTCTTGACTAACCTGGGAGTGTTTATATGATTGGTTCTCAACAATTCAAAGCACAACAGATCAGTTGATGCGAATCGGTTAAAAACTTATGCCTGTCGGAGTCATCTTTGGAAAAGACATCTTGTTTCTACCAGGGATTATTTCTGGCATTTTAGAGAATCTTACAACCTAAAAAATCAACAAGGATTTAACAATTTCATGAATTAAGAATCGGGGGGGGAAGCGAATGAAAGTACATGTTTACAGCAAAGAAGGATGCGGCATTTGCACCGCGGCAAAAGAAAAACTTCAACGGATGGGATACGACTACGAAGAGCATAATCTGCAATATCATGTTGAATTCCACGAAGGCTGGGAAAAGGACGGTTCGATTGAGATTCTAGCGGCGCATTCGCAGATTAACACCATGCCGCTCATTCGCGTGGGGAATGAATTTCTTGATTACGCCGCCGCTATGAAGACCCTGAAGAGCCTTCGCAAACAAGAGGGGCAACGGGTAACGGCTTAATGGGGGTAGCGGGGGGAAAGCAAGCTGCTTACACTTGATGCCTGCGCGTGAGCATGACCTGAGGTACAGACGTGGAGGCAAATGTTAGGGGGGTGCTTTTACTCCGGGCCCACGCCCCGGGGAGAAGCGAAAACCCAAAACCAGAACATTGCTGTTCAGCCGTATGGAAGCCCATACGGCTATATTTTTAGGCGCAAGCTGTAAAGGCTGCTTGAAAAATTCATCCGATTGCAATAGGCTTCTGGGGGAGGTAAGGAAATCCCGGCAGGGAAAAACCTGCCTGCAAACTTGGAACCGAGGGAGGATTAACCGCGATGGCTAACGCAAGTGAGATAATCCGATTCATGGAAGAGTACGCGCCCCCGCGTCTCGCCCGAGAGGGAGATCCCATCGGCTTGCAGGCCGGCAGTGTGCACAGACAGGTCAAGGCGGTGATGCTGGCGATGGATGCCACGCTGGAAACGGTAGCGGAGGCAGAGAGCAAAGGCGCGCAGATGCTGGTCACCCACCACCCTGCCTTTTATGGCGGGATCAATAATCTTGATGAAGACGAAGCCAAGGGCGCACTGGCCGCGATGATCCTGCGCAAGCGCCTGGTAGTTTACGCGGCGCACACCAACCTGGATGTTACCAAGGGCGGGGTAGGCGATTGCCTCGCTGACCTGGTGGGCCTGAAAGAAGAACGGCGCCCCCTGGAAGTCACAGGGTGCGATCCTTTTCTCAAGTTGGTAACCTTTGTCCCAGAGTCCCATCTCAGGCGGGTTAAAAAAGCTGTATGTTCATCTGGCGCAGGAAGTTATGGCGGTTATTCCAACTGTACCTATCGCGTCCTCGGAACGGGAACTTTCAAGGGAGCAGATACTTCCAGCCCCTATCTTGGCAAGGCGGGGCAGTATGAAGAGGTGGAGGAGTGGCGGCTGGAGAGCAGGTTGCTGGCTTCGCAGAAGCCCCAGGTTGAGGCTGCCTTGTTGAAGGCACACCCGTATGAGATGCCGGCCTATGAGTTTGTGCGGTTGGATGACGGCATCCCCTGCGGCCTGGGGCGGGTGGGGGAATTGCGGGGGAAGATCTCCCTGGTAGGGCTGGCCAAAAAACTCGCCAGGCAGCTCAAGGCTCCCGGGGTCCAGTTTTTCGGCAGAGAAAAGCAAAGCATCAAACTGGTTGCGGTCTGGGGAGGAAGCGGCGGCCATGCGATCAAACTCGCGGCCGAGAAGGGGATCGATGCCTTGGTGCTTGGCGAATGCGGATACCACGACGTGGAAATTGCGCAGCACTACGGGCTGGGAATTGTCCGGCTGGGCCACGGTGTCTCGGAATACCCGGCGCTCTTGCCGCTCGCCCGCGCTATGCGCAAGGCAATCAAAGGGGTGAAAATCCTGGTCAGCAGGAACCGGGCCGCGCTATTTTATAATGTTTAACTATCTTCACACTTTCTGGTCGGGCAGAAATTCAAAACCGTATCGCATCGCGTTATCTTCATCACGGCTGACCCAGACGAGGTTGGCAAGACGCTGCTCCTCGCGATCCTTGTATTTCATCTTGACCATGATCTTGAGCGGCGAGGTCGTCCGGAAACCAATCCCGTTTTCAGAGATATCCACGTCGGTTACGTCCAGGGAATCCCCTTCCACCAGGAAGGAGAGCGTGGTTTCCTCCGGCACCAGCGTAAAGCGTTTAGTTACGCGCCGTTCGTCCTTATTCCTTTTTTTACCAGGCACTTAGGTTACTCCTTAAAGGTTTTTGGTAGAGAGGTTTTAGTCTTGCAGATTAGCAAGTTTATTTTCAAAATCCCCTACTCTAGTGAAATTCCAAGTCCGACCGGATTTGGATTGACTAAAAAGACCACGCTCGCAGAGATTAAGAAGATCGCTACGGGCAGTTTCATAACTGATGCCATGGCTGGTACGATGCGAAGCAACTATATATTTATGATAAGGATGCCGCAGAGCATGGCTTACCAGTGCACGCTGTCTATGATTAAGTAAGGTCATGCCATGCATTTTACTTTCAATCTCTTTTACTTCTCTGGTTTTCCGTTTAATATATTCATGAAGTTCTGCCATCGCAGTGCGGATTACTTTCAGTTGGTGATTAATAAAATAGGTAAGGTCATTATCATCTGTTTCAACATAAAGAAATGCCAAGTAATATTGGGCGGAGGCTTTATAAATAGTAGGAGAAATAGAGACAAATTCAAAGAGCCAGAAACCATAATGGAGCATACTCCAATAGAATAACGCCCTAGCAATTCGCCCGTTGCCATCCTCAAAAGGATGGTCATATGCCAGCCAGAAATGCAGGATAATAGAGCGGATTACAGGGTGAACAAAACTGTCAGGGGTCTCGCCGTTGGCAAAGGCGCACATGGCAGCCATCCGCTCCTCAAGTTGTTCGACCGGGGGAGGGTTATGCAATATTTTCCCCTGATTGTCTAACACAAATAACTCTTCACCATCAACAGTTGCTTTGCGAAATCTTCCCGCTGCTGACGTATCATCAAGGGTTTTCTCAGTTATAATTCGATGAATTTCAAAGATCAACTCTGGGGTAAGCTTTTCTTTCTCCAGTTCTTTGATTCGCAGCATTGCATTGTAATTATTAAGCACCATTTGTTCTGCGCGGTTTTCAGGAGCACGCTTTTCGCGCAACATATCCTTGGCCGCCCTTCTGGTCGTCACTGCCCCCTCTATCTGGCTTGAAGCAATCGCCTCTTCAAAGAGGGAATTGAGGTAATATTGATCCTTCATTTCTGTATTGATTATTTCTTTGGACATGGCAATTCTACCGCCAGCACCGAGATCAATCTCATGTAACCATTCATGAATAGGATCTGGCAGGAGATATTCAAATGGCCTTCCGTTTGCAGAACAAAGAGGGACAGCTTTTGCCTCGCGCCGACACAACTTTAATCCAAACCACCATTCATTAGAGGTTAGGTAGTCAGGAGGGGCAAGGTGGCGTAATTTATCCCAATGAATATACTTACCATTAACAAGCGGCGAAATTGGTAGGTGTTGATAGATATATTCAAATCGATCTTTACCAATTGAATCCCAGATTTTATTGAATGAAGGAGGTTTTTTTGGAATTTTCATGTCATTACCATTATATTTATCGAGATGTTACTAAATACCAACTATATACTAATATATCCTAAAATAGTATATACTCGATAAGTGCACCACTGTCAATTACTAATTTAGTAGAAATTAGTAATAAATTAGTAGTTATAGATCACCACTGCTAACAGCATGTTTTATAATGCGTTATGGCATAAAACAGCAAATGCTATTAGTGGAGTTACCCTAAATCCTCCGCGCTCAGGGATTCAATGCCCTGGCGCACGCCGGCGGCCGATTTCTCAAGCGCGGCTTTTTCCTCCGCGGTCAAATCCAGATCAATAATCTTTTCAACGCCATCCTTGCCAATGAGCGCGGGAACGCCGAGGCTGATGCCCTCAAAGCCGTACTCACCCTCGAGGTAGGTGCAGACCGGGAGGAGGCGCGGCTGCCCGGTAAGGCAAGGCTCCACCATTTCGCAGATGGCCGCGCCGGTGGAGGAGAAGGCGCTACCGGTTCTCAGGAGTTTAACCACCTCCCCGCCGGCCTTGCGGGTGCGCTCGACAATGGCGTCGATCGTTTCCTGATCTAGCAACTCCGCGATCGGCACCCCGCTGACGGTAGCAGTGCGGGTAATCGGCACCATATTGTCGCCGTGTCCGCCCAGGACCATCGCGGAGACATACTTGGGATCACACCCGAGCGCTCCGGCCAGGAAGGTACGGAAGCGGGTAGAGTCCAACACGCCCGCCATGCCCATCACCTGGTTACGCGGCAGGCCGGACTGCTTATAAAGGACAT
>JAFGNG010000205.1 GCA_016927125.1 Planctomycetota bacterium
AAGATACTATGAAACAACTCCAGGAGCTTAAAAACCTGGTGGAAGCCCCACTGCCAAAGGTTATGCAGCAATCCGTCCGGATGCAGCAGGGGCGCGCCCAGCCGCCACGCCTGCAACTCCCGCAGGGCGTGAGGAGGACATAACGTGGCTAAACGTTTTCAATTCCGCTTAGAGCCGGTTCTCAAGCACCGCAGCCGCGTGGAGGAGGATCGCCTCCTGGAGTTCGCGCATGAGCAAGGCCGGGTGGTTGAGCAGCAGCGTTACCTGAACAACCTCGCGGAGGAGAAGCATTTTGAACAGGATGAAATTATTCGTATCCACGACGAGCACGGCGATTTCACCAGCATGCTGGAATGCCATCGGTATATCAATACGCTCAACCTGCGATCAGCCTATGGCAGGGTGGAGCTCTCCCGGTGGGAAATGGCGATGGAAAAACGCCGCGAAGCCCTGCTCGAGGCCCGGAAGAAAAAACGGGCAGTAGAATTGCTGAAGGAACACCAGCAGGAAGACCACCGGAAGGCGATGGAAAGCGAAGAGGCCAAGTATCTCGACGAACTTGCGATCAAAAAATTCCGCGCCCCGGAACACGATTAGAAGATTCGGATAAGGGAAAATTATAATGGCTAAGAAGCGCTCCTTGATTTCCCAGTTGTGGTGGATTGGCATGACCATCCTGGGGCTGAATTTTCTCGGCCTCCTGATCTTCCTCGGCACGCTTTCGATCGGCGGGAAGATTACCCCCGAGGCCTTGTGGCAGATGGCCTATATTATCCGCGGGGAGTCCGTCGGGATCTCTGTTGAAGACAACCGCCATTACCAGAAATTACTACAGCGGGAACAAGAGGAAGCGAAGCTGTTACAGCAGGAAAAGGGCACCGGCAAGCTTCATCTCGCCGCCCGGGAAGCGGAGGTGGAGATGGCTGAACTCCGGCAGATGGAGGAGCAGGCGATCGCGCAGCGATTGGAGCTTGAAAAAGAGAGCAACCAGAAACTGCGCAGCGAGATTGAAAGCCTTAAGCAGGAAGCAAACCTCGCCCTCGAGATGCTGGATGAGGAGAAGCAAAAGCAGGTCGTGGTTTCGCAGGCCGAGCAGAACCAGCGCCTGAAGAAGGCCTTTGCCAATATGGATCCGGGAGATATAGCGACCGATCTGGTAGCCATAGCCAATAATGATCCCGGCTACGCCGTGCGCTTGACAGAGCTGCTGGCGCCGGGGTTACTGGCGGAGGTAATGGCGGAAATCCCTACTGAAACCCGCCAGGAACTGCTGCCGATCCTGCATAACGAATTCGCTGACATGCCGCCGCAGCAGGTCGTGGACACCTGGGTGGGCAAGGGTTTGACCCCGAAGCAGATGCGGAATCACCTCGACAGCATGTCAACCACCCAGGCCCTGCAAGTGCTGCGCTTGATGGAACGGACGACCCGCGACGAAGTCTGGGAATTGGTTGCGCCAGTCTCAACGGAGACGCCGTAATGTTGTTGAGAAGTTTTTCTTTGGCAGTTCACCCCAGCCTTAAACCGCGCGTTCCCGGCAAGATTTTTCCCGGGGGTATCCTGGCATTAGGGGTGATGATCAGCATGGGATTATCGGCAGCGCTATTGTCGGCTTCTGAGCCGGATGAATCCTATGTGCCCACCACAATCGTGGAGGAAGAGAACTGGGCGCTTGGTAAAGGGATTATAATTCGCGGCGCCCAACGGGAGATTGGCGAGGTAATCGCAATCCGCAGGGCAGAGGAAACTGATTCCCTGGTGCCGAGAGCCAAGATCTCCCGATCTGAAACAGAACCTGGGAGAGTGTTTTCACAGCTTAATGTGGGCGATATTATCCTGACCGGTGACACCGTCTCCACCGAGCCGGGCGCGGTTATGGAGATATTACTTGGGCTCAATGCCCGCCTCCGCCTGGAACCAGGAACCCGCCTGCGAATGGTGGAGATGGATGCCAGGAAGACTCTGAAGGGGGTTATAACCCACCGCCGGATGGAGCTTTTAAGCGGGGGGATCAGGGCCAGGGTGCGGGAGAACACTGTCACCCCCAGCCCGATCTTATTTGCAATGGATAAGGTTGAAATCACCGTGGGGTTGGAGCAATTTGCGGTTCCCGGCGGGATAGATGTCTTTATCAATTATGGGTCTGTTGGCCAGGAGAGGGATGTTGCAGTTTATAACGGGACGGTGGAAATTTTCCGCCCCGCGTACCTGAGCCGCAAGATGGAGAGGATCTTTTTGACCAGCGGCTCCCGCCTGTTGATCCCGGAGCAGAAAGTGCCATTTTCGACGCCATTGACGCTGGCATCCCCCTATTTCGAAGCGGAGGAGATCGAGGACTGGCCACTATTGCTCAAACATTTGCGGGCCTGCGGGGAAGAACTAAAATCTGAACATCCTGCTTGCGGTTATGTGGAATCAAATCTTTGGCTCGGTCTCGGTGAAGCCTTGCAGCAGGAAATCTCGCGCCTGGCAGGGACCCCTGGTAATGAAGACCTGAATCCTGTTATTAATCAAGAAGCAGGCTTTCGCCAGCGCTTCCTGGCCAGGTTGAACTGGCTTTTGGAGCAGAGACCGCTTGGTGCCGCGAGGCCGAAGCAATCCGAAGATTCCAAGGCAGATAACAGCGCCGGGGGGGTATATCAAGCGAAGATGGTTCTACCCGCACCGGAAATTTCCCTGCGCAACCGCCTGCTTCTGGAATCGACTTTTCCAGGGATTATCAAACCCATGGAGGGGGATAACCAGCGGGTGGCAGCGGCAATCCGGCGATTGCAGATGGCCTCGGCTTTCAGTAATGAAGACTGGCGAAGAAGAGCAGCGCCGCCGCCTTTACAGGAAGAAATGTTAAGTGGCCCATAAAGTAATAAAGTTTATGGGGCGACAGCCGATAATTAGAAGGAAGAAGTGTAAAACTATTTAGGTAAAGGATGCAAAGGAAGATGGGAATGGATTCCGGCTTCATACTACTCAAGAAAGCGAGGTACTTTAATGCTGGGATCAGGGATGCCATCCTCCATGCTGGAGGGAGCACTTAAGCTATTTTCTTTGCTGGGTGCAACCTCCAAACAAAACACAGGCGCAACTCCTGCGAGCAGCTCTTCAGGCCAGGCCTTGGCAAGCGGAGATGCCGAGAAAAAGCAATTCATTTCCATGCTCAATAAGTTTGTTAATGGGTCTGGAAAATCGCCAGCGTCAACCAAGCAAACCTTGTCGAATACCCAGACCGGCTATAAATCCGGTTTGGTCAACAGCAAGCCGGGATCACCGGCGGAACTTCCTGCTTCGCCTGAGATCAATGAATTGGTCGGCAGGCTGCTGATCCTGACTGAAGAAGGTGTTATCAATCCCGATGACCTGAGTGAACTCTCCGACAAGGAATTCGCGGAGCTCGTCAGTTGGATTATGGATGGCGCGGGCGGCCTCTTCCCACCTCTGGAAGCTGGTGATATCCTTGAAAAACTTAAGGAATGGCTCTCCCTGTTACAATCCGCGATCTCTATCGCAGACCTGGATCTCCAGGGCGCGGAAGCAGAATTGAACGCACAGGGCGGCGCCATCCAACCGGCCGGGAATAATGAGATCCCTCTGGCCGAGGAAGTTTCCAACCTCTTGCGGGAGATTTTAAACGCTTCCCAGGCGCCTAGCCTGGGTGAGGGGCACTATAATCAGCCAGCAACCGAGGTTAATCCAGAAATTGATACCAGCTCATTGCTCTCCACGATTGCCGGGCTGGATGGTTTGACCGCGGAAGAAAAGCAGGCCCTCGCCGAGGCCTTCCTACAGGAGGTGGCGCGGATTGCGAATCATCATCCAAATCCGAATAATGCTTCAGGTTCAGACCAGTCAGCCTCCGCAAAATTGAGCGGGTTCGAGAATTTCGAAAGTGAGGACAGCGGCCTGACCCTGGAAGAAATTTTACAGAACATGGATCCAGCTGTCCTGAAGCAGGCGCTCTCCAATGCGGCGAAGAGTGTCGGCGCGCCACCGCTGTTGCAGGACCAGGGCGAGGTGTCAAAGCTGCCAACCCCGATTCTCAAGGCATTGGCGGTCGAGATCATCCAGGTGGAAAAAGGTACCGATCCCAGCCTCTTGGCAGAGCTGGATCTCCTTGCCAGGAATAATATCTTACAGCGGATGATAACCTCGCAGGGTAATCAAGGAGAACTTGCTGCTGATACTGGTAAAAATCTTGCCGGTGGCGAGGCTGCAAACTTACTCAAGGAAGGCGAAGTGCCGGTTGAGGCCTCCCTCGGATCTGCACCGGCAATCCAGGCTGCAGCGAATAATAAAGCTGCTGCAGAAACCTCAAACTCACCAGTTGAGGAACACCTCTTTGAGACAGCGACAGAGAATCTGGACAGAAGGATTGAACCGCTTGAAAATGAGCAGGAACTGGCGGATTCCAAGGGCGAATCATTCCGGGAAAACCGCTCCCAGGAGTCGCAAGTATTTTCCGAATCTGAAGTTGTGGAATCTGGCAACAATCCGGCTTCAACTCCATTACCATTTGAAAATACTATAGTTACGATGTATCCAGAGGCTGAGGGTGTCTCTGCTGCAATGCCACAGGCAGAGCCTGGTGTGATTACTAACATTTCAGTAGCACTGGGCGCCACAGAGACCGGGGTACCTAGCTATGTTGATTCTGAGCGCAATCTGGAGCAGGTGAGTCAGGCGCTGAGGATGTCGGTCCGCAGGGGTATCCAGAGCGCTACGCTAAGGCTTTCCCCGCCGGAGCTTGGCGAACTAAAGTTGCAAGTTACTGTTAAGCAAGGGATTGTGTCCGCGAAGCTCTGTGTGGATACTCCGCAGGCCAGAGACCTGTTATCTTCCGGACTTTCCCAATTACGCGAGTATATGCAGTCGGAAGGCATTCGTACTTCTGAACTTTCAGTCGAATATGACGCGGACGAAAACAACGAAACGCAGCGCGGCGAGGAGTTTGCCCAAGAGTTTGCCGGGCGCCGCGGCTCTTCCCGGCAACCGGTTGAAGAGGAAATGCTCGAAGAGCAGAATAAACCTGAAGTTAGGGGCATTTTTATGGAAGGAGGGCGAGTGAATACAGTTGCCTGAGAAATTGGGGAGAAATCCAAGGTTTAGTGTATTTATTATCGGAAATAGACGATTAAGCAGAAAGGAGGTAAAAAAATAATGGCTATTGATGCAGTTGCAAGCAGCACTGAGAACCTTTTTGTCAACTCAACTACAGAGAAGGCGAAGGTTAACAATCAGGCAGAAGTTTCCCAGGATGAATTTCTGCAGTTGCTGGTTGCACAGATGACCCACCAGGACCCGCTTGAGCCAATGGACAACGCGGAGTTCATGAGCCAGTTGGCCCAGTTGCAGGCGTTGGATGAACAGATCCAGACCAACGAAACCCTGAGCGCCATGCACCTGGAAAGCCAACTCGGGTCGGCATCGTCATTGCTCGGTACTCTGGTGACGGGGATGAATGATAACAATGCCCAGGTCGAGGGGATTGCGGCGCGGATTTCGGTTGATAACGGCGTTGCCTATATCGTCCTCGATAATATGCAGAAGCTGGCCCTGTCCGAGGTTACCCAGGTCGATGTGATTATGGAACCGCCGGACGATGGCACCAACGAGGCCGCCGAGATTCTGAATGTCGACGGCGAGTATGCCACCTATACCATCGGCGATGGCGCGGTCCAACTGGTTGGCTTCGAAGAAGAGTACATCTATGATGACGATGGCAATGTGAAGGATGTGATCTACCACAACAAGGCCGACGTCATTGATCGCGACAGCACCGATTACGGCGGCGGCTTCCTGACCATCAAGAACAACAACAGCACTGAGATGGACCAGCTCTTGATTCGCAACACCGATGATATCATGGTTCAGGATGATTATGTAGTCTACCAGGGCAAGGTGATTGGCAAGATCAACAGCAACGCGCGCGGCGCTAACGGAGACAACCTGACCATCAACTTCCTGACCACGGATGCGGATGACAAGGCGGTGGCCTCCCTGATCCACGCGATCTACTACAATAACACCAGCGCTGATCCCAACACCAGCCCACGGGAAATCAGCTTTGTTCTCGGCGATGGCGAATTGGAAAGCGATCCCGCGACTGTCTCTGTTAATATGGAGATGGAGGTGGCTTCGAATGAGTAACCTGATTAATGCCTTGTCGAACTTTGTCCCCCCCGCCAGCGGAGCGCAGGTTGGCACAACGAACCTTGCACCGGCAGCGGACCAAGGCGCGGAGTTCAAAGCCATTTTGCAGCAGAAGCTGGCAGAAGGCGGCAGCTCGGTACGTTTTTCCAAGCACGCGGTCGAACGCCTGCAGGACAGGCAGATTGACCTCTCCAGCGACGATCTCAACCGCATTGCAGAAGCGACCGACATGGTCCAGGCCAAGGGCGCGCGCGAGGCGCTGATGATGATGGGTAATGTCAACCTGATCGTCAGCGTAGCCAACCGCACCGTGGTGACCGCCATGCAGCCGGCGGAGAAAGCGGTATATACCAATATCGATACGGCAATCCACTTAGGAGGATTAGTGAATAACGAGACTTAACGGTTTGTGAAGTTGGTTTGGGCCGGTCCGCTTGCGGAGGCCCGGGCTGCGGGACGACTTCCCGCGCCACCGACGCAACCTTCGGACAGCCGGATTACGGCGCGCATACCGGAAATCTCTCATCATCATGCAGACAGCGCTGTTATTGCGGCTTTATTAAGGAAAGGGCAAGTATCATGGGTTTAAGTCAGGCATTGTACAGCGGCATCAGTGGGTTATCCAACCACCAACGCCGGATGGACAATATCGGTAATAACCTGGCCAACGTTAACACGGTTGGCTTCAAGAAGGGGGTGCATCAGTTCCAGACCCTCTTCTCACAAACGCTGAGGGGAGGCACCGCCCCGGCTAATGATCGCGGCGCGATCAATCCCATTCAGGTTGGCCTGGGCGCCAGCACCAGCAGCATCCTGCAACAGTTCACCCAGGGTTCATTGGAGGTAACCGGCAACCAACGCGACCTGGCGATAGAAGGAAATGGCTTCTTCGTGCTCAACACAGGGATCAGCGGCACCTGGGGCCGGGCCTATACCCGCGACGGCACCTTCTACCTCGGCACCGACGGCAAGCTGCTGGCGGGCGAGGGCCTGCGGGTGCAGGGATTGTTGTCGGACGAGAACGGCCAAATTCAGGAAGCAGCGGAGATTTCGGATCTGCTCATTCCGATCGGCAAGACCGGCGCCGCGCAGGAAACCACCCTGATGGCGATGACCGGGAATCTTAACTCCAACGTGGATGTATCTACTCCCCATAACAACATTACAACACGCGCCTTTATGCCAACGGCTAACACTCAGTCAACCTGGATTACCGGCAATTCCGGCAATACCCTCAACCTCGGCCATGTGGAAACCTCTGCTGGCCTATGGGATACACAGGGGTTTACAGATCTGGGAGCAGGTGGTGTTTACAGTGCCCAGTTAGATATTGATGGGGATGCGGTTGCGGATTGGGGTGTAATTGATGCTGGTCCTGCAGGAGTTCAAACCGGGGAATTAATTGACATAGACATGGATGGTTTAATTACTGCTGCAGATACCTTGGTGGACACTGATGGAGACGATATTGCTGATGCTACCTATACTTATGTCGACACGGATCTCAGCAATACAGTCAACGCCGGTGACGGCATCGATCAGACCGGAGATGGTATAATTGACTGGTATGTCACTGCCGGGCGGCGGGCAACCCTGGGAACTAATCTCGCGAATCTGCGATATCTACGCGGCACTTCCATGGTGTCTCCTTTCAACGGCATCAGCACAGGCGATCAGATTGACTTCCAGTGGCTCAAGGGCGGTCGCAGGATGACCGCCACCTTCACCTACGGCATCAATGACGCGACCGACCCCAACCTGACCGTACCGGGGCAGATCGAGGGTGACGGCACCACGCTCAATGATCTCCTGACCTTCCTCTGCGGCGACGTCAATGACGATGGCAATGGCGCTTCCGACCAGCGGCTCCTGGGCGGCGCCATGGGTACTATCCACACCCGGACGCGCACTGCTGGCACGGATGGTTATGATGTCATCTCCGAGCATGCCGGTGCCTTCCTCCGGCAGTATCTCGGCGGCGGCGTTCCGCATGACGGGGCGGTAGACTACTTCAACACCGGTTCAAAGAATGACACCACCCGCGTCTCCATTGGCAGCAACCTAGGTACTGAAAACGCGATTACAGATATCGAAATCAGTTACAACAATGTGAATTACACCGATATCTTCTCCGAGGACGCGGATTACGGCACGGTTACCGGCGGCAGCACCACTGCCAACATTGTGGTCTACGACAGCCTGGGCAATCCCAAGAGCGTTACCGCGCAGATGTCGCTGGTAGCGCGGGATGACAACTTCAGTACCTGGCGTTGGATTGCCGACAGCGTTGACGATACCGACGCCACCTGGCTCTTCGTGGATGAGAACGGCGATCCCATTTACAACGACCAGGCAGCGCCCACCACCAGCATCAATGTCGGTACCGGGCTGATCCGCTTCGATTCCGAGGGCGTCTTTGTCCGCGGCGTAGAGCTGAGCAGCACCGGTGGCATCGAGATTGATCTGGAGAACCAGGGCGTCAACCTGCCCTTGAGCATCGGGATCACCGAAGGCCTGTCCAGCTCGCTGACCCAGGATCTGGACTTCAGTTTCATGACCAGCGTGGCGGCGGCCTCTGACTTTAACCTCCGCGACCAGAACGGCTCACCTCCCGGTACCTTGGACAGCTTCACCGTGACCTCGGACGGCATCATTAACGGGGTTTACTCCAATGGCGTGCTGGAAGT
>JAFGNG010000206.1 GCA_016927125.1 Planctomycetota bacterium
ACTTCTCGGCCTGTCGCCAGACCGTTTCGGATTGGGGTTCAACCCCGCCGACCGCGCAGAACAGCCCGATAACGCCGTCAAGCACGCGCAGGCTGCGCTCGACTTCTACCGTGAAGTCAACATGCCCGGGGGTGTCGATAATGTTGATGACATGGTCACGCCAGATACAGGTGGTTGCGGCGGAGGTGATGGTAATCCCGCGTTCCTGCTCCTGCTCCATCCAGTCCATGGTTGCCTGGCCGTCATGGACCTCGCCCAGCTTATGCGATCTGCCGGTATAAAACAGGATTCGTTCAGTACAGGTAGTCTTGCCCGCGTCAATATGGGCCATGATGCCGATATTGCGGGTTTGCTCCAAAGGGTATTGCCGTGCCATTAAATTATTACTCCTCGGGTTAATTGCTATTTTAGAGAAACAGGGCGAAAACCTTAACACAACTTTTCCAAATAGCAAGCTATTGTCGGGAAAAAGCGCGAAAAATTGCTATTTTCTTAAAATAATCACCAGATCGCGGTTCTCGCCGGGTTGGTAAGGGGTTTTGTCCATGCCGCCATAACATCTTTCCAGAGCAAGGCCAGCAAGCTTGAAAACAGCTTTTAATTGCTCAATTTTCCATTCGGTCAGGGTTACTTCTTCACTTTCAGTTTTTTGAGCAAGAGACTCTGGAAAGGTTAGTTGCACTGAAATTAACCCGCCAGACTCGGTGGGAGTAATCCTCTTGGTAAAGATTGCTGGCCCTTTGGCCAGCTCCAGTCTGCATTCCGTCATTACCGGATGCTTGCGGAGGAACTCATAGTCCAGGACCTGGACCGCCAGCACTCCCCTAAGCGCGAGGGCGGCAGCAGCGGAAGCGATGATCATCTCCAGCGTCTGCCGATCAGCAAAGAGGCTGAGGGTGTTGCCCAACAACAGGGCGAGGTCATATTCGCCCTCCGGCTTGCGGGTAATATCCCCCTTCTGCCAATCGACCAGGGTTCCACCGGGCAACCGGCTTCCGGCTTCAATCGCCGCCGGGCTTAATTCAATACCGGTCACCTTACAACCCTCTTTAGCCAGATGCCGGGCATGGAAGCCGCTGCCACAAGCCAGGTCCAGAACCCATTTCTTGCCACTACCCGCGGTTCTGGCCAGGGACATCAGCAGTTCCCGCTCCTTTCGCCACCGCGACTCCTCATCAACAAGACTGGCAAAGGGCAGGGCGTATTTATCAAAAATGCTGGCTGCTTTTTTGGGACTCATCAGGATCTCGATAAATAATAATTAGTGCTTAAAAAATCCCAGAAATCTGGGATTGTATAGGATAAACTCATAATTACTTATCGTCATGATCCGCCTGGAGGATTAGCCCAAAAAAAAGCCGGTGCTGTACCAGCACCGGCTGAAAAAGATTTAAACTACTTATTCTCTATTAGTCTTTAGTATTCATACCCTTTTCGCTCATCATACGCATCACAGATATCAGTCATGTCGGCCGGGTTGGGCTGCATTTCTGGGAATCCTGGATACCATTTGGCATGGCCATCGAAGAAGAGGTAGTTGGCACCCCCAAGGTGCGGCATATTGGGGAAGTTAGTATGTTTTCCAGGAAGCTCAGGGACATATAAGCTGTCATAAAACCGATAACCGCCAAATTCATACGTGCCATGATAGGAAAGCAAATAAGGGTGTCCGGTTTCAGCGAGAAGTGCCTTGGAACTATGGCTTTTGACTTTGCTGGGCATGACAGTATGCTTGGAATCCATAAAGTATTGACCCAGACCAGCAGTAAAACCAGTCGATTTCATACTTGCGACATATTGGCCATAGCCTGGATAATCAGTGGTGATTTTTGGCACGGAGGGGCAGCCTACGCCGAGTTCTCCTAAATTGCCCAACTTATCCCCCGCATACTCTGAAACCGCATCCATATAAGACCCGACCAGCTTCCTCATCCACCAGCCTTTGTAATTATAATCACTTACCAAGGACGACGTTGAAGGGTAGGGACTGGTATAATTCCACCAAGGGCAGGGGTAAACCTGGTTATAATCATCGCCATAAAAGTTATAGGCATTACTCCAGTTCTTGATCCTGGATAAACACTGCATATTAATAGCGGTATTTCTCGCGTTCTCAAGCGCCGGGAGCAGCAGACCCGCTAAAATAGCGATAATGGCAATGACGACCAGCAACTCCACAAGCGTAAAACCTTTTTTCCTGTTTCTACACAGCATAACCAATCCTCCTAACCGTTTTCTGCATGGTGCTGAGCGGTTAATTGGTGAAAAACCGCTTTTCTCACCCCAATTGAAAAAATGAATAAATTAAATAATTCCTTTATGCTAAAACCAATTTTTAATCTTCAAATATTAAAATCATACTCAGCCTCATTTCGGCACTCCAGTTATGTGAAGAGCTTCTATAATAATAATAACTAATATTAGTCGATTTGCAAGGTAAATGTTTGACATTCCTGGATGGATTAATCTGATTTTTTTAAATGAAAATACCACATCTCAATGCTACTCTAAATTTCTCCAATTATAACGGTTTTTGTGGATAAAAAACCAGCAAGAATGGCTGTAACCAGTCTAAATACATTCGCTTAGAATTTTTTATTTCGGGTGGCCATCAGAGTATTTCAACAAAGCGTATGAACATTCCCCGGGCAATGAAATCCGCACAGTGGAATCCTTGTCAACCTTAAGCTTTTTGAAGCGTGAGGCACCGGCAATCTTTTCAATTTTGAGAGTTGCCCCAGGTGTTACCCCGTGGAGTATAAACTCGCCGAGAGGGCGAGCCGTTAATTCCCGGAAGATAATCAGGTACCCCTCTCCAAAACCAGTAACGGATTGGAACCCTGTCCAGGATCTCCCGGACGGCTCTTCCCCAAGGGGATATACCCGGCCGCAGAGAATTGCTTCCTGGTGTGGCCTATAGGCGTGGAGGAGCTTGGAGAGCTTCTGGCGGTCGGAACCTTCCAGATTGGCGACCTCCATCCAGCACAGCGGGTTGGAAAACAAGGCAACCGCGCAGGAGAACTCCGTGCCAAACCGCATCGGCACCAGGGGGTCATCCTCGGCATACCTTTCATTTTTCATCTTGGTATTGGTGAATTCCATATGCAGCCGATAGGTTGGAAGATAGCGGCTGAGTTGCCAGAGATTCCGCAATGTCCGGAAAGTGAAATAAGTTGTATCGCAGATATAGCGGTTCTCAACAAAGAGGTTGCCGGTGAATTCCGAACCGTAGAAATACCCCAGGCGCGAAGACTTGCCGCCGGTGATATCAAAGTTGATGCAAATCTTTCCCTGGCTGCCGACATAGATGCCCTGCAGGAGGGAGAGGAAATTCGCTTCCGCGCGTTTATTAAGAATCGAGACGCCGTCGATTTTGACGCTGTCAAAACCATACTTCTTCCACATCCCGATAATCACCTCGCGGTCGCGCTCCCAATTGGCATAGTCATTGCTGCGGTCGGGGGCGAACCAGAAACCCAGGCGGATATTCGCAGCCTTGGCTTTTGCCACAATCGGCTCGAAGCCTTCCGGAAACCTCTCCAGGTTAACTTCCCAGAAAGCAGGATTAATTTCGTAGGTACTCTTGGGTTTCTCGGATTCGACAAAGACACTGAAGGCATCGCCCTGGTGCCAGCCGGCATCAATCTGGCAATGGGTCAAGCCCAACTGGCCGCCAGCCTCGATCTCTTTGGAAAATAGGTGGGCATAAACCGGAGCAGTGCGGTTGCCGTCCCCCCAGGTGTTGGAAAGGATCTTGAAATTATTCCCAGGAGACGGCTGGATGCGCTGCCGGTCAAGTTGATAAAAAAGCTCAATACCCGCCTCCCGGCTACCTTCCGTAATTCCGATAGCGTAAGGGTAGCTGCTGAAGGAGTCGCCGGACTCCAATTCCCCGGGGGTAATGCCGAGACCGGTTACGGCCAGGCTTCTACCGGACACAAAGAAATCATACCCCGGGTAGTGCAGATGCTCTGCCGGGGGAGGGCTGAGCTTTATCGCCAGGAGGCCGCCGCCGAGGCCCCGGTCACAAAGCAGCAGGAAGTTGCCCTGCAGGGCGAGGTGCTCTTTGTTATAAGTCACCCCGGCACGTTCTGAGACCAGGTTGTCATGGTAGTCTGATTGCCCGATAAACGCAGTCGCGTGATAAGCCAGGTGAATCGGGGCAAGGTTGAAAAAGTCAAGCCGGTCATCCACCGGCCGGAAATGAACTCCGCCGCGGTCGGTAAAGCCCTCGGCTTCAGCTTCCTGTCCGGGGCCGGTTTTCCGCAGGTGGAGCTGGGAGAGGATGATTGGCAAGCCCGGCCAGATGCGATGGGTATAAATAAGTTCCGCGTTAGGATAATGCAGGGAGGCCTTTACCAGAAGATGCTCCGCGGAAGCGCCATAGGAATCGTCCTTCGCTGATTCAACCGTAACCTTGGGGACAGAAGTCAACGGCAGGTCCTGGCGGCGGAAAGAGTCTTTGCATTCCCCCTCCCGAACCCATTCCTGCCGGTGCTTGCGATCAAAGACAGAAACTGCCAGCGGCGCGCCCTGGGAGAAATCCCAGGCGCGTTCGAAGCTGTCATTGCTGATCCGTAGCACGGAATTTTCAAAGGAGGCGGAGCAATCGGCAAAATGATTCATTATTAAACCCTTATTGATAGCCTGAGGCATACCTTGGAGTTTTGATTAGAAAACGGATCCTAACCCACCCCACCGGGAAAGTCAATTGCTTTCCAAAACCGGTTTAAGTGCCGCGTGGCGACAAGGCTATCGCTCTCTGGTTTGGGCAGTTAGGATGATTAGCTCATAAAAAAAAGGCGCCGCCCCGGGGGGTGGCGCCTTTGGTGTTACGGGTGTTGCAAACCCACTAGGTCAGAATCACCGCTCATTAAAGATCAGGATCCTGTTGATTATAGTAGGTCTTCAAGATGTTAAAGTCAGCAAAGTCTACCTTGTCACTTGCGTCAATGTCGCCAGGTATCCGTGCACTCGGAACAGCGATGGTGCAGGTATCGCTATCGGATTCACCGATATCGCTGATGACAGTCAGGGTGACAGTGTGGGTGCCAACCGGGAAATAGGCTTCGGCAGTTGCATCGGAATCGATGATCTCGTATTCATCACTGCCGATAGTCCATGACCACACCCAGGTTACAATACTACGGCCCTCGGTTGCGGTACTGCCGGAACCGTCAAGTGTAACCGGGATCTCGCCAACGATATCTAATTGATCCGGGCCAGCGTCAGCAGTCGGCACCGGGAACGGGGTCTGCGGACCCATGTAGTACGCCCGCAGGTGGCAGTAAGGAGTAGTAACTGGGCCTTCAATCTCACTGTTATTCCCTTCGTCGATCTCCGAAAGGACCCAGTTGGCGTCCGCCATCTTCAGGCCGTAGACATGGTCGATGATATTGGTAGTGCCCTCTTCATAAGCGGTATCATTTACCCGCCACTTCGAGTTTACACCATGATCAAACAGAACCAGGTCGATACCACGGGTGATGGCCGGGCTGGGTTCAAGCGGCTTCGAAAGATCCAGCTCCTGGGCGGCAATCAGGGACATGGTGCCAGGGGCAAACTCGAGATCAATAATCGAGCAGTTATTGGGATCCACGGCATCGCCGATATACTTGGCATAGAAAAATGCGAAAGAAGCATGCCCATGGCCCCTCATGTCGACTGGGGTAACATCGCCGGTGAAGTCATCGCCATCTTCAACCGTGAACTTGAGTGTACAGTAAGTCGCAACACTGAGGCTCTCTGCCGTACAAACAGTATCGAGTCCATCCACATGCAGGGTAGAGGCAATACTGGCAGAATCGTTGTCAAAGCCAACATAGAGTTGGTTGCCAACATCCATAGAACCGCCGGAGATGGTATAGCTGCTGCCCTGGGCGCCGGCTTCGGAGTTACGGCCGATATACAGGTTTTCCCTGATCTCAACTGTACCACCGGTCTGATTGACGGTAGCAGCCGGACCGGGTTCTTCATAATCGCCCACCAGCAGGTACTCCGCATTCAGAGTGGCATCGCCGGAGATGTTGAGTTCGGCATTACCTGCAACCAGGGTCTCGGAACCGAGAGAATAGCCCAGGCGGAGATGATGCTGGACGAACATGTTGCCGGTACCTTCAAGGTTCAGGCTCGCGTCCGTGCTGTCGCCGCTGGCCAGATAAACGCTGCCGGCAGCCACACCTAAATCACCGCCGGTGCCGATGGTAAGAGAGGCATTGCAATCATCGCCGCGCGCAATGAAGAGGTCTTCAGTGCAGGTTACTGCGGCGTTGATGCTGGCATGGCCGTCAACCACGATGGGGCTTTCCGGAACCTGGGTGCCATAACCAATCAAGATGTTCTGCCAGAGGCCGGTGCCGATTGCAGTCGGGGAACCTACGGTCCCGGTATTAACAATCAGGTCGCTGCCGGTACCGCCAATGTACACCGCCTGCAGGGTATTGCTGACTTCCTGCAGATCCCAGGCATAGTCGTCAGCCACTGAGATAGAGACATTATAACCGGTCTCGTTCCACTTCAGGTCAGACGCAGACACGAGGTCGATGGTACGCTCGCTCGCGGAATCGCCATAACCCTTTAAAATGTTTTCAGTTACTGCGGAGTCAATAATCAGGTCAATAACCGAGCCATCCTCAAAGTAGACGTTGCCGGTACTGTCAATGGGTTCGACACTCGGGGAAGTCCCGTTATTGTCGATGATAAAGTTAATTTGACCCAGATCGGTAACAGTAACATCGTCAACACTGATAGAGGTGATGCCCTGGCCGTCAATAACCATCAGGCCGTCATCAAGGTTGCCAATTGTAATGGATGAGCCCACTGCGCCGGTCAATTCACCAGCAGAGATGGTCAGGGTGCCCTGGCCAATCGGCGGTTCCTCATTGTCCTCATGGATAGCGTTGGGATCCTCAGAGTCACTGAGGATGAGCGAGCTGGAACCATCCAGGTTCAAAGCGCCGCCCGTAATGTTGACACTACCATGGGCGCCGTTGCCAACACCAACCTTCATTTCGACGCTAACCGTGTTTAAGGTACCGTCCTCGATCGTGAGAGAGGCAACACCGTTAGTGCCGCCGCCCACATTGATCTCACTGCTGACAGTCACGCTGGGTACTGTCAGGTAGACAGGGTCTTCCAGTAAGATTAAGGAAGCCTGGGGCGAGAACAGAGGCTCATAACCGCCAAAACCGGTTTTCCCTTTAAAGCCAGGTATGCCGATCCCTAACTCCTTATTGACGATCGAAGGGCCGTAAGCTCCACCATTGAAAGCATGGCCCCATTCATTGCCATCGTTGGGATCGGAGGGAATCGGTATCACGACTAAAGAACCGGTGCCAACAATCACATAATCATCCGTATCCCCTGAGATATACTCCACGGGATTTTCAACAGTACCTCCTACAATAACTTGATCAGCGATCGCAGGCCCGGAGAAAACCAGGAATACGATAGCCATGATAGCGAGTAAAAATGTTCTATTCATCACATTTCCTCCACAAATGACCAATATCCTAATTCAAAAGAATGTAAGCCTTAACTTAAGGGTTTGATTGACCATAATAAGTCTTCAAAATGTTAAAGTCGGCAAAGTCTACCTTGCCGCTGCCGTCAATATC
>JAFGNG010000207.1 GCA_016927125.1 Planctomycetota bacterium
TAAATCCGCCGCAGGTTAGTACTGTGAATCGGACCTTTGCCATCGGCGGGGCGGCCGCGGCCATCCAGTACCCGCCCGAGCAGGTGATCGCCAACCGGGACAGCTTGCTCGATGGAGAAACACTCCACCCGGTCGCCGGGACCGACACCCTGCATCTCCCCGAGGGGCATTAAGTAAGTGGTGTCGTTCTTGAAGCCAACCACCTCCGCCTCCACCGCGTGCTCGCTGAGGCGCGGGAAGATCGTACAGAAACTGCCCACCGGCACGGGCATGCCGCTGCATTCGACGGTCAGCCCCGCCACCCGGTTTACCTTGGCGGTAACCACTGCACCGAGGATATGCGGGAGTTCGGCCTGCTTGCGCAGAAATAAGTTGTCCGGCGCGGTTGTCATCCCCACGGCTCAGTTCTCCGTTCCTTCGCGAGGCTCTTCTTCGGTTTCCTCAGGCTGATCAGCTTCCGCAGGTTTATCAGGTTCAGCGGGCGTTTCTATTTCGCTTACAATATCCTCATTATCATCCGGCCGGGTGGTTTCCACTTCTAAAATATTCTCTGCGGCTTCGATGCCTTCCTCGGAAACCGCGCCGCCGAGCAGGGAATGGACGATCGCTTGCAACTGCTTTTCAGTGCTCAGATCGACCGTGTTCTCCAGCGTAACCGCCTTGATCCCGCCGCGGCCGACCGCCTTGTCTTCCACCAGGGTTACCCTTTCCAGGTCATCGAACTTCTGCTTGAGCGTTGGCAGGTACTCCTGGACCGCCTTAAAATCTTCGGGTGAAACACGCAAGGTAATGTCGCGCCGCGCAATGATCAACTCTACCGCGGCCAAGGCGTTGGCCTTGGCTACTTCGTTATCCAGTGCCACTGTCCGCCGGACAATTTTTTCCGCAATCGCGATGGCAAGGGTAAGCATATCAACCTCGGCGGCGGTGCGGAGGGTCAGCCGGGTTTGGGAGAGCTCGGCTAAAATTGTCTCCAACGACTGCGCCAGCGTGCGGGTCGCGTCTAAAATCTCTCCCCTGGCTTCCTTCTTGCCCTTGACGCGGCCTTCCTCCAGGCCCTTGGCCAGGCTTTCCTCATAACCCTTCTGATAACCGTCTTCGTAAGCCGCTTTTTCAATGTCCTTTGCCTGCTTGCGCGCGGCCTCCAGCACCCGCTGGGCCTGGGTGTTGGCCTTCTCCAGCAGGCGTTTCGCCAACACCTGGATATCATCAAACTGGAAGGGGATCGGAGTCACCATTTCCGTCGATTCGTTGCGCACCAGGTTGCTGCTCTCATCCGTCATTGCATCTGCCCGTCAGGTTAAACTACGATTTCTTCCTCACCGCCGCGGCCGGAGATGATGACCTCGCCGGCGTCTTCCAGGCGCCTGACCACATCAACGATCTTCTGCTGGGCGCTTTCCACATCGGAGACGCGCACCGGCCCCATGTATTCCATGTCTTCCTTGATCATATTGGAGGCGCGTTCGGACATATTCTTGAAGATCTTGTTCTGCAGTTCTTCACTGGCGGTCTTGAGGGCCAACGCCAGTTCATCGTTTTCAACCTCCTTGAGCACCGACTGGATACCCTTATCGTTGACCAGCAGGATATCTTCGAAGACAAACATCAGCCGGCGGATCTGCTCGACCATGTCCGGGTCTTCCTCTTCCAGGTTTTCCAGAATCCCCTTCTCCGTAGTACGGTCGACCAAGTTCAGGATCTCGGCAATATTGGCCACGCCGCCGGCCTGTTCGAGGTCCTGGTTGACAATCGAGGCCAGGCGGGTCTCCAGCCCGGCCTCAACCTGCCGGATCGCCTCCGGGGTGGTTTGTTCCATGCGCGCCACCCGCTTGACCACCTCGATCTGCTTCTTCGCCGACAGCCCGGAGACAATCTCCGCCGCCTGCTTGGCCGAGACATGCGCCAGGATCAGGGCGATGGTCTGCGGGTGCTCGTCCTGGATAAAGGTTAGCAAGTTCTCCGCGTCGGTCTTCTTCAGGAAATGGAACGGGGTCTGGGCGATGGACTGCTGCAATCCCTCCAGGATGGCAGCGGCATCCTCCGGCGGCAGGGATTTCTCCAGGAGCGTGCGCGCGTATTCAAAGCCGCCCTGCTCAAGATATTTGCGCGCCATGTGGGTCTGGTAATACTCGCGTACCACCGCATCGCGGAGATCGGGGGTGACATCCTCCAGTTTCGCGATCTCCATGGAGAGGCGTTCAATGTCTTCGGTCGGCAGATTGGCAAGGATCTTGGAGGCGGATTCGCTTTCAATCGAAACCATCAGGATCGCGGCCTTGCGCACCCCGGTTAATCCTTCGGTACCCTTTTGTTTCGCCATTCTGAAATCCCTCCTTAGCCTGGATAACAGCCATCCCGTTTAAATATTAATTAATCCGCCGTGATCCAGCGCTTCACAAGGCTTGCCGCCTTTTTCGGGTCTTCATCAACAATTTCGCCAATCTTGGTGCGCATTTGCGCGAACGCGATATTCGCCCGGTCATCCTCGCCAATCCCCTCAAACAGGCTGGGAATAGCCTCTTCCGCTTCCGGGGTTTCCATCGCCATTTCTTCCGCCGGGATCACCCGCCGAACCTGCGCGTAAATCATTAAGAGCGTCATCAGGGTAATCCCGCCCAGGATGATCCCGGTCAGGTTTTCCCGCACCATGGCAAGCAGGACCGCGCTCAACTTAACTTCATCTTCCGCTTCGAAGGGGGGCGACCATTCCACCTGTTTCACCACAATATCTGAAAACTTCGGATGGCCGATACCCTCGGCAATGGCACGTTGCAAGGTAGTGACCTCCTCCGCAGATAAGAGGGGGGCGGGGATCCGGACAGGCTTGCCGTCGGCATCGAGCTTGGGTTTATTGGTTGCGGGATCCAATTCCACCTTCGCCGGCACATGCATCATTACCGAGACGCTCATATCCTTGATTTCACCGGTGGTTTTTATAGTTTCAGTGATCTTTTCGCCCGGTTTGTAGGTGGTGTCACCGGTCTTGCGGGTAAACTTCTGGTGCTCACCCCCGCCACCCGAGACATTGGCGGAACGGACGGTATTCGGTACCGTCCCCACCTCCGCGCTGGGCTTGGAGGTAGATTCCGACTCTTCCTTGCTGGTCTGTTTGCGAATCGCCACCCCCTCCAGGACCTCGGTGGTTTTCTCCCGCTTGGTATCAAGATCCAGCACTACGGTCACAAAACCGAAGGCTTCAATCCCGGGGTAAAAGGCGCGGGCGATATCCTCGACAATCTGTTTATAATGCTCTTGGAGCATGCGTTGCTGCGCGAGCCTTTCGGCAGCCATGAATCCCGAATCGTCTGTGCTGCGCGTATAGTAATGCGCGCCATGCTGGTCGGTTACAGTAACATTAGTCTTGTCCAAACCTGACAAGGAAGCGGATACCAGCGAAATAATGGTCTCCGCTACCGCCTGGTCTAATTTCTTGCCAAGAGCGGTTTTGATCATTATCGAGGCACGCGGTTTGATGGGCGGGCCGATACGGTTGCGATCGCCGCCGTCAAACATTACCTTGGCGCTCTCCACCTGCTTCATGGTAGCGATCATCTTCGCCAGCTCATTCTGCCTGGCGACCAGCATGATGGACTGGCGATTACTCTCGGTGATGGTGTAGTCAATGTCCGCCAGGGCTTTTTCGAAGCCGAGGTGCGAATCTTCGTCAAACATGTCATTTTGTGCCAGGAGCACCCAGGCGTCATACCGGTCTTTGCTGTCGACCGTTACAACCCCTTTCTGGACATCATAAGTCGACTCGATACCGCTCTCCAAGAGAAGCGACTCGACCTCTGCCCATTCCGTCGGTGAAATTGTCAAAGGTAGCGGTACGGTGCTGACGTCCTCTGAGACCGAGCCGATAAAGACTACCATCCCCAGGGCCAGCGCCACTGTCAAGCCGGTCATCATGATGGCCAGGCGTTGGGTCACTGACATATCGCGCATCACCCGGCGCGCGTTTTCCCCTAATTCCTGAAAAACCGCCATTGCAAATCCCCCCCAATTATGATCAGGTAGTGCTTAAGCTAACCCCCTCTTTCCCTTCTCAACCTTTACCGGAAATACTACGCTAACCGCCCCCCCCTCAGAGGCGGGCAGGGATAAATCAGATCTGCATGCGTAATACTTCCTGGTAGGCTTCGATTAATTTATTGCGGACAGCCATCATGGTGTTGAA
>JAFGNG010000208.1 GCA_016927125.1 Planctomycetota bacterium
CATTACCCGGTGGTGTAATTGGCAACACTGCAGATTTTGGGTCTGCCTTTCCAGGTTCGAGTCCTGGCCGGGTAACCATTTTTTATATTGTTTTATTTGAAATAAAAAGATTTATCCCCGGGCCGGCACATTTAAGACCGGCTCCTTATGGCCGAGGGGAAGACTGTGAACCTACCAACACACGCTCTCGTCCTTGCCGCCGGTAAGGGCAAAAGGATGGGCAGCGATATCCCTAAAGTTATGATTGAAGCAGGTGGCCGTCCGCTGATTGACTGGGTTCTGGCTAACCTCACTGAAGCCGGGATCTCCACTATTACAGTGGTAATAGGTTTCGGCAAGGAAACAGTCATCAAAGCGCTTCCAGCAGGTGTTAACTGGGTAGAGCAGAAAGAGCAACTTGGCACCGCCCACGCTGTTCTCTGTGCCAAACCTGCCTTAAGAGACATTAATGCTTCATTATTAATAACTTATGGCGATATGCCACTGGTGACAGCCACTACCTTCCGAACCCTGCTCGATGCCCATACTGCTGTGGATGCCGCTTGTACTGTGCTTACTGCAACTATTGATAAGCCAACTGGTTATGGCAGAATTGTTCGGGATGAAGACGGTCTTGTTCAGAAGATAGTCGAAGCTGCGGATGCCTCCTCTGAAGAACTTGCCATAACAGAAGTTAATACTGGCGTTTATGTTTTCAATCCCGGAGAATTATTTGCTGTTCTGTCGAAGATCAGCAATAATAACCGCCAGGGTGAGTATTATCTGACCGATGCGGTGGAATTGTTGCTAAATGATGGTAAACCGGTTGCCGCCCTGCTCTGCAAGGACTCAGAGGAAGGGTGTGGGGTTAATTCTAAAGAAGATTTGAAGAGGGTTGAGGAAGTTCTCCTCAGTCGAGCCTAAGGGCATTTAATATAGGGACTTATGGCTATGCTCATTTTTTCCGGAAGCTCACATCCCAACCTGGCCAAGGCGATCTGCGAATACCTTGGCATGAATCTGGGAAAGATTGAGCTGGATAAATTTCCAGACAGTGAAACCAAGGTGCGTATTCTGGACGATGTCCGCGGGCTGGAAACCTTTGTAGTGCAAAGCCTTAGCTGCCCGGTGAATGAGTCTTTAATGGAATTGCTGATTATTGTAGACGCCCTCAAGCGGGCCTCTGCGAGGAGGGTCTGTGCGGTAATTCCGTACTATGCCTATGCCCGCCAGGACCGCAAGCATGCCGGCAGGGTTCCGATCACTGCCAAGCTGGTTGCCAATATGTTGGTTACTAGCGGTGTTGACCGGGTGTTGACCATGGATCTCCATTCGACGCAGATCCAGGGATTCTTTGATATCCCCATGGATCATCTCTTTGCCGCGCCGGTGCATATTGAATACCTTAGAAAAATGGCTTTAAAGAGCCCGGTAGTTATGAGCTCGGACATCGGTAGCATCAAGATGGCCGACTCTTTTGCCCGCCGTCTTGGCGGGGAGCTCGCGGTGGTGCATAAACGCCGGATTGGAGACTCCCAGGTTGAAGTCGGACATGTCATCGGTGATATTAAAAAACGCGATGTGATTATTGTTGACGATATGATCACCACTGCCGGCAGCATTTGCGAAGCGATCAAAGCGGCCAAGGAACATGGCGCCAACAAGGTGATGGCATTAGCTACCCACGGGGTTTTAGTCGGTGAGGCATTCAACCGCCTGCGGGAGGCTGACCTGGATGAATTAATCATTACCGATACCATCCCACTGGAAAAGAAACCCCAGGGTATAAACCTGACCGTGCTTTCGGTAGCTAATATCTTGGGAGAGGCGGTTACCCGTATACACAACAATAAGTCTGTTAGTCTGCTTTTCGTATAATCCGGAGGTAATACTGTGTTAAAGACAAATGCTTTAGCGGTTGAAAAACGTACTGATACTGGCAAACGGGCCTGCGCTAAACTGCGCGACCAAGGGAAAATTCCCGGCATTCTCTACAGCAAGGGCAAAGAGAATGTCAACGTGGCAGTCTCGTTGAAAGATTTCGTTACCCTGCTGGAGCGTGGGGAACGGATGCTGACCCTTGACATCGAAGGCCAGGAAGAAACCGCGTTGATCAAAGATGTACAGCACGGCACCTATGATTTCCAGATCCTGCACGCGGATTTCGAGTCCATTACGGAAAACACCATCGTGCACTTGAATGTGGAAGTTGAATTGTCCGGCGTTGCCCCCGGAACCAAGGTTGGCGGCGTGGTTGAGCAGGAACTCTTCCAATTGCGGGTAGAGTGCATGTCCAAGGATATTCCGCTTAGGATTGAAGTTGATATCATGGACTTGCAGATCGATGGCATTATCCATGTCGAAGATCTTCCCACGATTCCGGGAGTTAAATTCATGAACCCCGGCAACACCCCGGTGGTGATTTGCCACATGCCTGCGGGCTTGGAAGAGCCTGAAGCTGTTGAAGAGGGCGCTGCGGGTGAAGAAGGTGCGCCTGCCGAACCTGAAGTTATCGGCAAAAAGAGCAAGGACGAAGAGAGCGAGGAGAAATAATAACCGGCTGCTCTCCAGGGCAGTCATCCGGAAAGCCGGAGGATGGGAAGAATGGCTGGCGCTGAGCCTGACACCAACAAGCCGCAATACCTGGTGGTGGGGTTGGGAAATCCAGGACTCAGGTATGCCTATTCCCGGCATAATATTGGCTTCCGGGTCATGGATATTCTGGCGGAGCGCTGGGAATCCAATTGGAATGAAGATGCCAGCGGTGCATTGCTATCGCAAAGCAGCCAGAAAGTCGGCACAGATTTGGAAGGCGAGGAGGGAAAGCAGGCCATCAAGATCGCGCTTGCCAAACCTCTGACTTACATGAACCTTTCCGGAACTGCCGTAGCGGCTTTGTGCGATAATTTGAACTTGATGCCAGAGTCTTTGTTAGTAGTTGTAGATGACCTAAACCTGCCACTGGGTCAGCTACGCTTGCGCTCGCGCGGCTCTGATGGAGGACATAACGGCCTGGCTTCCATTGCGGACTGCCTGGCGACAGAGGAATACAACCGGCTGAGAGTGGGAATTGGCATCGCCACTGTCCCGGGATGCGAAGATGCGGTCAGCCATGTTCTGGGCGCCTTTACGCCGGCCGAGGAAGTACAAATTAAGAAAGCAGTCGAACGGGCTGCTGATTGTGTGGAAGATTGGATTCAGCGCGGGCTGGCTTACTGCCAGGAAGTTTACAACCGCCAGATAGATATTTTAGACTGTTGCGACAAAAGGGAGGACTTATCTTGAAGCTGTATGAAGCCATGTTTATTGTTAATAACAATGCAGCCAAGGAGAACTACGAAAAGGTTGAAGCCGAAGCGCTTGGGTGTATCACGCGGCATGGCGGCGAAATTGTTAACACTATCAAATGGGATGAGCGGCGCCTGACTTATGAAATCAATAAGCAGAAGCGTGGAACTTTTATCCTTTGCCACTTCAATGCGCCGCATGACGCGATTGGCAAGATTGAAAAACAATGCCGCCTTTCCGAGGTTATCCTGCGGGTACTGATCGTGGTTGATACCGACGGGCCCGAAGCCAAAGTCGCCCCCAGCAGCCATGAAGACCTGGGCGCGGAGCACAGGCCGGGACGGGATAGCGGCAGATACCAGAAGGTACGTCCGGAGGTGGCTGCCGCTTCGATAGAAGACCTGGATGATGCGGGTCTAAGTGAGACGTAATCGGCTGAGTAAAAATCAATTTCAAGTCTGGCAAAGGGAGAACAGAAAATGCCCGGATATAACCGTGTAATTCTTGTCGGTAACCTCACCCGCGATCCGGAACTGCGTTATACTCCCCAGGGAACGGCGGTTGCGGATTTAAGCCTGGCGATTAATACCATGCGTGGCCGCGGCTCCGAGCGCAAGGAAGATACTGTCTTTGTGGACGTGACGGTCTGGGACCGGCAGGCAGAGACCTGCAACGAATATCTCTCCAAGGGCCGCCCGGTCCTGGTGGAGGGAAGGTTGCGCCAGGATACCTGGGAAGATAAGGAAACCGGGCAAAAACGTTCCAAGCTTCGGGTCACCGCGCAAGCGGTGCAATTTCTCGGCAGCACCGGGCGTGACTCCGGCGGCGGCCATAAAGGTTCGTCGGGGGATTCCTCCGGCTCTGATAAAGATGGCTCGGGAGCTTCGCTAGATGAAGATTTCCCCGAGGGTGGCGATGTGCCGTTTTAAAGATTACCTAAAGCAATACAAGTGCTTACAACTTTTTAGTTAAATAGCTGGAAGATTGGGAATCGAGGATTTAAAAGATGTCAAAATTTGAGCCAACCAGACGCGGAGTATGTAAGTTCTGCGCCAAGGATGCACCCATTGTGGATTATAAAGATATTCCTACATTGCAGAAGTTTTCAAGCGCCCAGGGCAAGATGTTCGGTCGGAAAAAACTGGGGACCTGCGCCAAGCACCAGCGCCTGATTAAGCAGGCAGTCAAGCGCGCACGCTTTCTGGGCCTGTTGCGTTATATTGGCCGGTAAGTTGTTCGGTTGATTTACTCTTTCCGGCGTTTTAAGGTCTGGTCGCATTGTGCACCACCACCGGAGCTGGATAGGAGCCTGATCAGGTAAAATATAAGAAAAATTAGTTTGAAGAATAGAATTTGAGAGGAACAACGCCGTGAAGATTAAACTTGTTTTGAAGGAAGATGTGCCCGATCTCGGCATTACCGGGGATGTGGTCGACGTCGCCCTTGGGTATGCGCGGAATTACCTCTTGCCGAAGAACCTGGCGCTTGAGATCAATAAGAGTACACAGCAAATTATTGAAAAATCCAAGAAGGAACGTTCCATCCGCGAAGCCGCCCGCAAGGAAGGGCTTGAAGCCCTTGCCAGGCAACTCGAGGGTGTTGAGGTGACGGTTGCGGCCAGGGTTTCAGACGCAGGTACGCTGTATGGTTCAGTAACTGCGGTTCATATTGCCGAAGCCCTTGTGAAAAAAGGGTTTGCGGTTGAAATCAATGAGCTCCGCCTGGGTCACAACATCAAGGCCCTCGGTGAACACCTGGTGCGGATTCATCTCCACCCGGAGATTGATGTCGAATGTAAAGTAATTGTGGTGGCGGCTGAATCCTCAGAGACGCCTCCGGAAGATGATATTGACGCCGAAGCCCGCGAAGAGGCTGCGCATGATGCCGGTTATGGCCAGTTCGAAGACTGGGACATTAAAAAATAAGTGACTTGAACCCGGTGGTTTTTTATAAATATAGAGGGTTTTTTTAGTGCCCTTTCGCAGGATATTAACATAATTATTAAGTAATTATATCAGCTTGGCTTCGATATGCTGAGATCCTTACTTGGGGATAAGGCGGGATTATGATCGCGGGGACCGCATCGACAGAGTTGATTTCACCCGAACGCACCATCCCCCACAGCCTGGAAGCTGAGGCCGGGGTGCTGGGTAGCCTGTTGATCTACCCCGAACGGATTGACCTGATCCGGGGGGTGATTGAAGCGGGTGATTATTATTCCGAAGCCTACGGGATGGTCTTCCAGGCGATTGTGGACATGTGCGATGCCCACCAGCCGGTCGACAGCCTGACCCTCGCCGAAGAGCTGTCCCGGCGCGGGCAGTATGATATTATTGGCGGCGATACCGGCCTGGCAGCTTTGGCCGCGGCTGTGCCCAACAGCGCGAACTTGGAGTTTTACGCCGAAATCGTCCGCGACCGCGCCAAGTCCAGGCGATTATTGCGGGCCACCACGGAGATTATTTCCGAAGCGCATAAGTGTGAACGCGCGGCGGATGACCTGACCGACTGGGCCGAACATATTATTTACCAGGTCAGCGATACCGGTTCCCAGCGGGACGCGGTGAGTCTCAAGGACGCGCTGAAGTCTACCATGGCCGCCCTGGAAGCGTTGCACGAACGCGATGTCTCCAGCGGGATTACCGGGTTGGCGACGGATTACCACCAACTGGACTTCATGCTGGGAGGACTACACCAGAGCGAGCTGATTATCGTCGCCGGCCGCCCTTCGATGGGAAAGAGCACCCTGGCGTTGAACCTGCTTACCCATATCGGGACGCAACATAAACAGCCCTGCGCGCTCTTCACCCTGGAGATGAGCAAGGAAAATATCGCGCAGAACATGCTCTGCGCTTATGGCCGCCTCCCGGCGCAGAAGGTGCGTACCGGGCAGTTGGGCGGGGAGCAATGGGCCCAGTTGGGTTTGAGTATTGACTCCCTGTCCCAAGCGCCTATATTTATTGACGATTCCCCGGGCATCAGCCTGGGCGAGTTGCGCGGCAAATGCCGACGGCTGAAGCGCGCGCATAATATCCAGTTGATCGCGATTGATTACCTGCAGTTGATGAGCGGGCCCATGCATGGCCGCGACTCCAACCGGCAGCAGGAAATCAGCGAGATCAGCCGGGGCCTCAAGGCCCTGGCGCGAGAGCTGGAAGTGCCAGTAATCGCGGTTTCACAG
>JAFGNG010000209.1 GCA_016927125.1 Planctomycetota bacterium
CCCATACCCTTCCCTTTCTAAATGCTATATTTCAGGGTAGGCGTCGTCAAACAAATTAAGCCTTTTCATCCCGGTTTTTCAGGGGCGGAGAAAGCGCTCGCGGCTTCCCCTGGCTCTGACCAAAACCCTGCAAGGTTTTACATTCCTCAGCCCTGGAAACCAGCAGTTGAGATAATCCTCTATAATCACGCACCACAGCAGATGCATAGTGCCTCCTTAGGCTAAAAACCCTTGCCTATGAAGCCTATTACCGGTTTCGCCCACAACCTTTGCCGAAAACCTCTCAACCGGGGCCGGAAAGTCCTGCCGGGGCAGGCTTCTGCAAGGAGAGCTTCCGGCGGGTTGGGGGCAAAGAATTCCAGGTTAACAGCCCTTTGCCAAAACCTGCTGATCTTACGATAATTTACCGGCTTTGCAGGACTTTTGAAAAATCCGGACAGACACAGGAAACCGGGGGAAGAATCTCTGAAAGAAAAGCGCAGGGGGAGGGTAAAAATATCTTATCGGAAGTAGGGTCTTAGAGTTAGGGTTAGAAAGAGGTTGACTTGCCCAGCGCGAAGGAATACACTTTCTGGGAGCGGCCGGTTCCGCGGGCGGTGGGGTGATTATTTCCCCAATTGCTGCTGGCATCGAAACCGGAAGAGTATGAGTAGAAAGCATTAAACGCGCTGAAACAGGTGTTTTTGACTTGGGTTTATACTTCTTGACCGCGCGAAGTGACAAGCTGCGTTAAATGGAGTATTTCAGCGGGGGAGTATCAAGCGGGCTTAAGAATCAGCACCCGGGCGAATGAATGCAACCCGGCCCTGTTCTTGCCCGGCAAAGGAGCGCAGGCATGCAGCCTTCACGCACTTTATCCGCCAGGCCGGCAACGCGCCTGCGCGGCAGTATTTTTTCCAGCAGAATCCTTAACCGCAAGTTGGCCTTGCTGGCAATGCTGCTGGGCTTCATCTTGTCATGCAATCCCGCCTTCGCGGCGGCCCTGGATTTCCTCAATGCCGGCGCGCCTAAAATCGATGGCGGCTCCATGGATTATCTCGAAGAGGAAGGCGCGATCATTATCCGCGGCTACGGCGTCGCGACCAAGGGCGAATTCAATGTCAGGGCGCGCAACCTGGTTTACTTCCAAGGCAAAGACGACAATGATAACGGCGAAGTTTATGCCGAGGGCGACGTGGTCGCACAGTTCCCCGGCATGGGCGCGCTGATCTATTGCGACTCGATTATTGTCAACTTAAATGACTTTACCGGCGAGGCCACCGGGCTGATGGTCGCCGGCAGCATGCCGGAAGATAGCGGCGAGGTTATCAAGCCGACCGATGTCAATACCGAACTGGCCGGCCCGGGCGGCAGAAAATCCTCCTGGGATGAGAATGTGGTTCCCTTCAACCGCGGTTTTGTCCGGGCAAACAAGGTCCGCAGCAACAGCGCCACGCACCAGGAGCTTTTCGGCGCGTCCCTGACCAGTGACAACTCGCCCTCCCCGATCTACCATATCTCCTCCGCCGCGGCGCACCTGCGCAGCAACGAGAAGGTGGAGAGCTGGCACAATGTCTTCTGGCTCGGGAAGGTGCCGATCTTTTACTTCCCCTATATCATCAAGGACCTGCGCTACGACTGGCCCTGGATGCGCTTTGCCGCCGGGCACGACAGCGACTGGGGCAATTATACCCTTACCACCTTCGGCCTGGACCTCAACCCCAGCGACGCGAGTTACTTCCGCCTGAAGAAGATCTTCTTTGATATTGACTGGCGCGCGGAACGCGGCTGGGCGGGCGGGCCGTCTTTGAAATATGAAATGGGCCACCTCAAGAGTTCCGGCCGGCTGGAAACCTACTACACCAAGGAAAGTTCCATCGGCGACAGCGAGGACTGGGAACGCTCCGAGGAAGACCAACTATACGAAGAGTTCTACGCCGATGAGGAACGTTACAAGATCGAATGGGAGCACTACCAGGATCTGCCCGGGGAATGGGACCTGCGCGCGGAAGCCCATTATTTCTCCGACCGGGACTTCCAGAAGGAATACTTCAACCGCGACTTTAATGAAGACAAGGAACCGGAGTCGGTCCTCGACCTACGCAAGCTGAACGACAATTACGTCTTTGAAATTCTGGCCAAGAAGCGCGTGAATGATTTCCAATCGCAGGAGGAATACCTGCCGGAGATGCGCTTTACCCTGCCGGGCTACCGGATTGGCGATACGGATTTCTACGTCCGCAACGACACCCGCGTCGGGGTTATCAACAAGCGGTTTGATGAACGCATGACCGACGACGAAATTTTTGATCAATACGAGACTCGGGATAATGATTTCGGCAATGCCTTCCGCGCGCATACCGATCTCAGGGTGTACCGCCCGATCCCGCTGGGAGAGATCTTTGCCATCACCCCCTATGCCGGCGGGCTGGCAACCTATTATGAAGAGCTCCAAGACGACAGCGATGGCAACGCCCGCATCGCCGGGCTCTACGGCGCGGCTTTCACCGGCCGCCTGTATGGGCTCTATAACAACGGCCAGATGCGGCATGTGCTCGAACCGACGATCAGCTATACCGCCAACGAAGACCCCACCATCGAGCCGGAAGACCTCTGGCAGGTGGATGAGCTTGACCTCTACCGCGAACTGCATTACCTGACCCTGAAGCTGCACCAGGAATGGCAAATCAAGCGGAACAACCGGACCGTCTCACTGGTGGACCTCGACATCTCCACCCGCTACCTCCCCTACGACCGGGAGGCGGAGGATGTTCTGCACGGGCATCACTGGACCCCGATCGCCTTTGACCTGGTCTACCGGCCGACCGACGACCTCACCTTCTCCTCTGACCTGGAATGGGATACCGAAGACAACCAGGTGACCAGCGCCAGCGCCCGGATTGACTGGATTTACCACCGGCTGCTGCGCACCTCGCTCTCCCAGCGTTATAACCGCGGGGATACCACCCTGGCGCCGTACTCCGACAAGAGCAATGAAACCACCTTCGCGATCCGCTGGGTGGCCTCGGACAAATATATTGTGGAATACGCGGTCAGCTACGAGTGGGCCGAATCCAAGGACGATATCGACCACGGCCTTTCCAAGCAGCGGATTTCCTTAATCCGCAACCTCAAGGTCTTCGAGATGACGCTTTCGCTGATGCGCGATGCCCGCCGTGACGACACCGCCTTTTACATGACCCTTTCACCCATTGGCATTGCCCCGCTTGAGCGCGCCAGTTCGGTGGATGACATTGTCAGCCGCCAGGCCGCGCGGTATAACGCTTCGGTAAGGAGTGAAGAAGCCGCCGTCGATGCGCTCGACGAAGCGATCCTGATGCCGTAGCCCGAAAGACCCGATCCCATGAGCGCACGTTTTGCTGTCTTCCCCGGTACCTTTGATCCCATCACTTCCGGCCATATTGATATTATCCACCGCGGGGCCGAGATCTTCGAAAAGTTAACCGTGGGGGTGGCCCGCAACCCC
>JAFGNG010000210.1 GCA_016927125.1 Planctomycetota bacterium
GCGACCAGCTCGATGTGCATGCGGATGCCGGTAACGGAATGGATCTCGCGGTCGATGCGTTCGCGAAGCTGCTGCATGGAGCGCATCCGGTCGGAGAAGTCCTGCGCGCGCATCTCGACATGGACCGTAACTTCGTCCAGGGTGTCGGGGCGGCTGACCTCGATCAGGTAGTGCGGCGCGGTTTCCTCGACCCGCAGGAGCGCCTCCTCAATCTGCGAGGGGAAGACATTGACGCCGCGGATAATCAGCATGTCATCGGTTCGCCCGGCAACGCGGCTCATCCGGATGGTGGTGCGTCCGCACTTACAGGCTCCGCTGTAGAGGGCGGCGATATCGCGGGTGCGGTAGCGGATGATGGGCATGGCCTCCTTGGTGAGAGAGGTAAAGACGAGTTCCCCACGCTCACCTTCGGCTACCGGTTCCAAGGTATCCGGATTTAAGCATTCGACCATGAAGTGATCCTCCTGGATATGCATGCCACAGTGCTCCCGGCATTCACCGCTCACCCCGGGGCCGATAACTTCACTGAGCCCATAATTGTTGAAGGCTTCGATGCCGAGTTCCTTTTCAATTTCATGGCGCAGGTCGTCGGTCCACATCTCCCCGCCAAAGTGGCCGTACTTGAGGGGGAGGTCGTGGGGGTTGACGCCTTCCGCGCGGGCAACCTCGGCAATGTTGAGGGCGTAACTGGGGGTGCAGACCAGCACGTCCGCGCCGAGATCCCGCAAGAGCATGATTTGGCGGCGGGTATTGCCGCTCGCGGCCGGGATGACTCCCGCGCCGACCCGCTCCACGCCATAGTGCAACCCGAAGCCACCGGTAAAGAGGCCGAAACCGAAGGCGATATGCACCAAGTGGCCGGGGAGCAAGCCCCCCGCAACCAGAAAACGCGCGCAGAGACCGGACCAGGTTTTGAGGTCTTCGGCAGTATAAGCAACGAAGGTAGGCTTGCCGGTGGTGCCGGAGGAGCCGTGGATGCGGGCGATTTCACTGCGCTCCACCGCCAGGAACCCGAGGGGATAGTGCTGGCGCAGATCCTCCTTGGTGGTCAAGGGGAGGCGCTGCAAATCCTCAAGGCTCTTGATGGCGTCGGGAGTAATCTTTTCCTTTTTAAAAATGTCGCGATAAAAGGGCACCTTGCTGGCGTGGGCAACAGTATTTTGCAGGCGTTCGAGTTGGAGTTTTTGCAATTCCTCGCGGGGGAGACTCTCGGCGGGATCAAAGATGTGGTTTTTCATGGTTTGCGTCCTCGGAGATATAAGGATTAAATCATTACCAGCATATTAAGGTAATAAAAACCGGACTCTTGGCAAGGTAAAATGTACCTGTAAAGCTTCAAAACCGGGAAGGTGGGGAGAATAAGCTACACAATCAGTTGATAAAGGCCATACGCGAAGAGAACGCCAAAGATAGGTGTCATTACCCAGCCAAAGAGGATCTGGAAGACAGTCTTGAAGCTGACCGTGCGCATCCCTTTTAGCATTCCAATGCCCAGGACCGCGCCGACGACGGCCTGGCTGGTGGAAACCGGCACGCCGATAATGGCGTACAGGTGCACGGTTGCTGCCATGCTCAAAACCACGATAAACGCGGAGAAGGCGTCGAGGCGGATAATACCCTTCCCGACTGTCAGCATGACCCTGCGACTGTAGGTCAACGCGCCAAAGCCGATGCTGAGCCCTCCGACCAACAAAGCCAGCAGCTTCGCGGCATCCGGATTTTTCTGGAGATCTCCAAAGACGCCGACCTGGTAAAAAACCCCGGTGACATTCGCGACATTATTGGCGCCGAGGGCATAAGCACCGTAGATCCCGGCGGTAACCAGCAGGTAACGCATGACCTTGTCATAGGTCAGGAAATGCAGGTTGAGGCGGCGAATAAATAACGCCAGGGAGGGGTAGAGCAGGAGTGATAAGACAGCAGCGGCAATGGGGGTGCCAATCCAGCAGAGTACAACCTTCTTCAGAGGTTCAAAATTCAGACCCTGCTGGCTGGCCCAGGCAACACCGATAATCGCGCCGACCACTGCCTGGCTGGTGGAGATCGGCAACTTTAAAAAGGTTAAAAACGCAGCAGTGAGCGCTGCCGCCAGACAGACACAAAAAGCCCCGGCAGCCCTGGGCAAACCGGTAAGATGACCGTAGGTTTCCATCCCCGGGCCGCCGGAAAGGAGGGCGCCCAGCAGGACAAAGACAGCAATCAGGACCGCGGCGGTGCGCCAGCGCACCATGTAAGTGGAAACGGCGGTGCCGAAGATATTCGCGGAATTATTCGCTCCCAGCGACCAGCCTAAAAGAACTCCGGCAAAAATATTCAATAAAAACATACTAAGAATTTTCTGAAAATATCAGTAAAAGATTACCAGGGCTTATCCAGGCAGACAAATTATATTAATCTTTTTACCGCAATGATGGTCAGGGTATCCGTCGCGTTTTCACAGCGGTCGGAGAGGCTTCCGATCGTGACGATCAACTCCTTGAGCAGGATGCGCTGTGCCGGTTCGATCTGGCGGTCAGCAAATATTTTCCGGATGGTAGCCCTTTCCAGTTCATCGGAAGCGCTTTCCAGTTTGTCGACATCTTCCACGCATTCCTTAACGGTTTTGGCATGGCTGAAGAGTTGGCGCACGGCACGGATCAGGATATCAAAAGCCTCGGTATTAATTTCCACAAGCTTTTGGAAACTGTTTTTTAAAAACTCCGGGATCTGTAGCTTTTCGGTCTGGATTATAAATAACGTGGATTCCATGGTGTTGGGAACTTTATCGAGACTTTCCAACAGGCTCAGAATATCACCCCGCGATTCCGGGATGAGGGCCTTTTCATACATGGCGGCTTCGATCTGGCGCCGGATATCATCACAGGCGGATTCGGCGTCACTGGTTTCAGAAGCAAGCGTATCGAAGTCCGGGCAGGGGCCTTCCTTCAGATAAAGGGTGAACCCCTGGCGAAAAAGCTCCTGGCATTCTTCGCATTTCTGGAGATACTCCTCGACCATTTCAGTTATCAGGTTTTGTTTTTTTAAGCCAAACATGATTTGCCCTCTCCCGCGCGGTAGAATAAAACCCTACAAAACACCACTAAAAGTATATAAATTGTCAGGGCTGATTCTAAAATAAAACCTTGAAAGTTTACTATGTTTAGAATTTGTTTGCAGGAATCCGCCAGCATGGTAGCATAGCTGCCAAGGTTGGCTGCCAGTTCCGGTTTTAGACCTTCGCAGGGGAATGTAAAAATATGTATGTTATCAACACCCTGACCCCGCTCTTTGTTTTAGTGCTCCTGGGTTATATCCTGCGCAAGCAGAGGTTTGTTGAGGAATCCGCCTGGCAGGCGACCAACCGCCTGGTCTACTGGATCGCGCTACCCTGCCTCCTGTTTTCCAAAACCGCCCAGAACCAGCTGGACAGCGGGCCAGCCTTACGGATCTTCCTGGTCCTCCTGGCCGGCACCCTCCTCGCAGCGGCGTTGGCGTATCTGGTCTGCCTGGTGCTGCGGATCCCGTGGAAGTCCTGCGGCGCCTTTGTGCAAGGCTCCTTCCGCAGCAATCTTGCCTATGTGGGCCTGCCGGTGGTGTTGTTTTCCCTGGCCGGGGCGGATGGTTATGTGGATCCGAAGTTGGAAGCAGCCGCGGTCCTGGCCATTGCCCCGCTCATTCCCATCTATAACCTGATCAGCGTGATCGTCCTCCTCACCGGGCAGGAGGGCGTGCAGATGTCCAAACGCAGGCGGGCGCAGAAGATCGCCTTCAAGGTGGTTACCAACCCGCTCCTGCTGGCCTGCGCCTTCGGTATCGCCTATTCCATGACCGGGCAGAAGTTGCCCCTGGTACTCAATCGGACTCTCTCAGGCCTCGGGCAGATGGCTATGCCGCTGGCGTTACTGGGGATTGGCGCGGCGCTCTCCTTCAAGACCCTGCATGGCGGGATGCTCCACGCGAGCGCGGCCGCGATTATCAAGATTGTAGCCATGCCATTGATCGGATTTATGGCCGGTTCAGCCTTCGGGATGCCCCTGGTGGAGATCCGGATGGCGATGCTCTACCTGGCCTGCCCGACAGCGGTGGCATCCTTCGTGATGGCGGATCAACTGGGTGCGGACAAAAAGTTGGCGGCGAATATCGTGGTGCTGACCATCCTGCTGGCAATCCCGGCCATGGCAATAGTCCTGCTCATGTAAGCCCTAACTTGACTTGGCGGGGATTATGAAAGAAGATTAATAAGGGCAGTAATTTTTAGCTTGGCCCCACTGCTTGCACAACCCTCATGCCTTATTTTGCAGGGAGATTGACATGCTCGATTCGCTGACCACAATGCTTGAAGAAGCAATTTCATCCGGCTCCCCCATTGTCTATTTCTTAATTTTTGCCGGGGGGGTTCTAGCCAGCTTCACCCCCTGTACCTACCCGGTCTTGCCGTTGACAGTAGGTTATGTCGGCGCTGCCGCGGAAGGCAAGCGGGGCAGGGCAATTGTGCTAAGTTTGGCATTGGTTTTCGGCATGGCCCTGGTCTATGCCATAGTCGGCACTCTCTTTGCCGCGATCGGGATGCAGTTCGGCTCGATCTGGGCGAATGGGTGGGCGGTCTTTGCGATTGCCTGGTTCTTCATCCTGATGGCCCTCTTCCTGATGGATGTCTTCACCTTCCCGGTGCCGAAATTTTTGACTAACCTCCAGGCAAAATCCGGCGGTAACCGCCGGGGCATTCTCGGGGCCTGCATGGTCGGCGGGGTCAGCGGTCTGGTAGTCGGGCCCTGTACCGGGCCGATCCTGGCGGTGGTGTTGGTCGCGGTAACCACAACCCTGAAGGAGGCTACCGGAGGGGAGTATGTTATGCAAATCCTGTCCGGCGGTTTGAAGCTCTTTATCTTCGGCTTAGGGCAGGGGGCGCTACTCCTCTTGTGCGGGATTTTTGCCGGCTTCTTGAGCCACCTGCCGAAATCCGGCAAGTGGATGGTTACATTGAAGAAGGCCTTCGCGCTGCTGATCATCCTGGGCGCGAGCCTGCTGCTGGTATATATCGGGCAGGAAACGGACTTTCCCAACCTGACCAGATTTTTAGCAGGACTGGAATCTTCCGAAAGTGGGGAGACGAGGGATTCTGATAAGGAAGTAGACACGATCGATTATGGCGGAGATGAATTTCTTCAAGAGAACAAAGGAGACTGAAATGGGTAGAAAATTCCTGAGCCTGATTATCATCCTCGCGGCAATCGCGGTTATTGTCCAGGGCCTGCACTCCAGGGAAAAAGCACAAGCAGCCAAGAGTCAGCCCAGGGTCCCGGCAAGTATTATTGAAGAGCCGGGCTCAGAGCCGCCGGCAGAGGCAGCGATAAAAACTGTGGAGCAACCAGCCGCGGAAGCGGTTAAAGAAGTTAGTGCGCAAGTGCAACCGGAAACAGTGGCTGAAGAAGTGGAAGCAGTCGCTGCCACGGAAGCCGCTGCCGGGGAGGCAATGGCGTCAGTTCCAAAAGAAGCGGAGACAGCGGTAAAAGCTGCAACCGAGGCGGTGGCTTCTGAAACCTCTGCCGCGAAGGAAACCAGTACAGCGAAAAAAACGGTAGAAGCAAGCCCGCCCCTGGCGATTGACTTTACCCTGCCGACCTATGATGGCAAGAGCCTGACCCTCAGTAATCTCAAGGGCAAGCGCGGGGTGGTCTTGATCTTTTTCGCTACCTGGTGCCCGAGCTGCATGGCGGAGGTGGACCAGGTCAAGGCCTTTGTCGAGGCCTCCAAGGATAAGAATGTCCTGGTCTACGGGATCAGCAACCAGCCGAAGGATAAGGTGGATAAATTCATCGAGGACCGGAAGATCAACTACCGGATCCTGTACGATAAAGAGTGGAAGGTGGGAACCTTGTATGGCGCGCAGCGGATTCCGCTCAACGTGGGAATTGACGCCGCGGGTGTAGTGAGGTATTACTCCGGCAATTTCCCCGCCAATACGGAGATGTTTATCAAGGTGCTAACCGATCCCCTGGCGGGTGACGATATGGCAACGGCGGAGAAATAAAACTTACTAAGCAGACAAACCCTATACTTCTGGCAGCAGGCTGGTTTATTCCGGCTTGCTGCCAGTATTTTTGTCGTGCCGCAGGAGTTCCTGGTCCAGCACCTCATTCATGCTGCCGGTGCGGTAGCCCGCGAGGTCCAGGGTCACATAGGCAAAGCCGAGGCGCTTGAGTTCAGCAACAATCCGTTGCCGCTCTTGCGAGGCGAGCGCGGCGATTTCTTCCGGGAGGACTTCGATCCGGGCAAGCTCGCCATGATGGCGCACCCGGCATTGGCGCAGGCCAAGGCCAAGCAGGAATTCTTCCGCCGCCTCCACCTGTTGCATCTTTTCCGCAGTAATCCGCTCGCCATAGGGAACCCGGCTCGCCAGGCAGGCGAAGGAGGGTTTATCCCAGGTGGGCAAATCCATTTCCTTGGATAAGATTCGAATCTCATCCTTGGTCAGCCCCACCTCCAACAGCGGCGAAACCACTTTGAGTTCCTCCGTGGCGCGGCGGCCGGGGCGGAAATCCTCCAGGTCATCCGCGGTCGTGCCGTCGGCGACATGCGCCAGACCTTCCCGGCGGGCAATCTCCCAGAGTTTGTGGAAGAGCTCGGACTTGCAGTAATAACAGCGGTCAGCGGGATTATTGGCAAAGCCGGGGATAGCAATCTCCGAGGTTTCAAAGAGCAGATGGCGCCAGCCGAAGGTTTTTGCCATCGCGAGCGCTTCGCGGCGCTCCCATTGCGGAAAGGTTTGCGAGGCAGCAGTGACTGCCAGCGCGTTCCGGCCCAACTCGTCAGAAGCTATCTTCATCAGGAAGGTGCTATCGACCCCGCCGGAGTAGGCTACGAGTAGCGATCCTAATTCCTGCAACCGCGCGCGCAGGGTTTCGAGTTTGATCATTTCCGGGGAGGGCGTTGTCATGGTGAATTCCTTGATATATCAACGGCTTAGCAAACAAGCAGAACCAAATGCAGCCTATCTTTATCTGCTTTTTATGTCAAGGGTTGAATGCTAACTTGACGGAACGCCCCGGGGCGTTTACTATGGGCGGGTTAAATATTGGAGTTAATGGGCATAATCTACAACTATCCAATATTAACCAGGTTAAAATATAATGGTTATATGGGGGAGAGAACCTTGCCGCTTTTACTGCCACTGTTACCGGATAGCATAATCAAATATTCTACTCCCATCCGCGGCAGGTTGGCGTGCGTCCTCATGTCATTGCCGCTTCTATGCACTATTGTCTGTAGCGCTGCTGAAAACAATCCCCCGGACGCCAAGGAGTCATCCCAAGAAATTATTAATGAACCAGAGGATTGGATAATTGAGGAAACACCCTCGGACATTGATGACAAAGAGCAAGGCGAGGCAGCCGCGCCCCCTGCAGCCGGGTTCTCCGTTGAGTTGGAAGCGGAGAGGCTGGAGTGCCGCGGGGAGGCTCTGAGCGCGCAGAATACCTATGCCAGGGCAATGCTCGAATGCGCGCAGGCAGCGTCGGAGAGCAAGCAGGCGGAAGTGTTATGGGCGCGGGCGGAGTTTAACCTGGAGAAAGCGCTCTCCCTTCACTCCGGCACCTGCCAGCAAGAGGTACTCGAAGCAGTTATCCTCAAGGCGCAGGAGCTGCCCTCCCTCGACCCGATCTTCGCTGCCAGGCTGTTATGGGCGCAGGCAAACTTCGCGCTCCAGGCCGGGGAAGCGGAGCGTGCCTGGGAACTGGCGGATAAGCTGGGATTGATCCGCGAATGGATGATTCTCGGGCCTTTCAACAACAAGCATGGTAATTTCGAATATCCCGTAGGGGACGGCCTCGGCAGGGAATGGCCGCTGGTTTTGGATAAGCCCCGCAAGGGCATCAAGGGAGTACTGCACTGGCGGCAGGTAGGCACCTTGGAACCGCTGGGCTTTGTCAACCTGCGCGTCGGGCTGCGCCCCAACGAGGAATGCCTGGCCTATGCCATCTGCGCAGTGCAAGTCAAGAGGGACACCGAGGTGGCCCTGCGCCTCGGGAGCGACGATATGATTGCCGCCTGGTGCAATGGTCAGAGGCAGCTTTTCCTGGATGGACGCAGAGATGCGGGATTTGACCAGGACGCGGTTTCCTTCACCTTACAGCGGGGCTGGAATATCCTGGTTATCCAATCCGGTAACTTGAAGGAAGAGTGGGGATTCTACGCGCGCTTAACCAGGCCGGACGGTACTCCCTTGCCGGATTTGCGGATTACCGCGGATCCCAAGCAGGTAGAAACCGCCCTCAATTCCCTCACCGCGCAGGCGGCCCAAGAAAAAGGCGAAGGCAAAAAATCTCCCGCTCAAATCCAGTCGTTGCCTAAGCCTTTTCAGGGCGCGATCAGCGCTTTTGAAAAAAAGCTGGAAGAATCGCCTGCGGACGTGCGCACCAACTATTATCTCGGGTGGCTGTTGATGACCCGCAAGAGCCTGCTGCCCACGGATCGCCGGGATTTAAAATACTTACTCCAGGCAAGCAAGGGGGATCTGAAAAATTCGGTCTATTACCTGGCGTTCGCCGAGGCCTCGGTGGATTACTCCCGCCACGCAGCCGACCGCGATGAAAACGCCAGGCGGATGTCATTACAATACGCGATGCAGCTTGGCGAGCAGGAGGTAGAGGCCCGCACCCGCCTGGCCAATTATTACCTTTACTCCATGAGGAATCTGGTGCGCGCCGAACAACTCGCTGAGGACGCGGCCAGGACCAACCCGCTGGGCTTGGGCGCCCAGCTCACGCTTTATGATATCTACAAGCTGCGCGGCTGGTCGGCACTTGCCACCAAGACCCTGGGCAAGATGTTGCTGCGCTATCCAAATTCGCGGGAGCTGTTACAGCGCGCCGGGATGGATGCCTTGGATCGTGAGGCTAACCTGGAGGCGGAGGAGTACTATCAGCGGCTGCTCGGGCTTGATCATACTTCGGACTATGCCGTCCAGGGACTGGTGGAAGCGAAACAGAGGCTGGGCAATCCCCCGGAGATGGACAGGTTGCGGAAGCTGTTAGCAATCAAGCCGTATGATATCTTCCTGCGAAGGTCTTTGATAGAAGCCCATACCAGGGTAAGGGATTACCCGGGGGCGCTTGCCGTGATTGAGGAAGCGCTCATGATTGTCCCCGAAGACGCTGCCATGCTGGAATGGAAGGGGCAGGTGTTGGTCCAGTTGGGGCGGAGCCAGGAAGCCCTCGAAGCCTGGGACCAGGCGCTGGCGCTGAAGCCCAGCCTCCTCTCTTTGAAGAATCGGGTCCAGTTTTTGCGAAACCGCAAGGACAGCCTCTGCACCCCCGTAGCGGACCTGCGCGAATTCGTCTTGCAGCACCAGGATTACCCCACCCGCCGCGGGGATTCCCGCCTCTACCTGCTGCGGGAAACTGCCGACCGGATCAATAACGATGGCACCCGCAGCCAGGCCTTGCACCAGGTTGTCAAGATCCTGGACCAGCAGGCCAGCCGCGACCTGGCGGTAATCAAGCTGGGAGTGGAGGAGGAATACGAATCCCTGCAACTAATTACTGCCCGGGTGATGCGCGCGGACGGCACGATTGAACCGGTCCGACATAATGACAATTCCGGTTTTGACTGGGGCAAAGAAATTTACCAGGAACTCAGCTTCGCGCCGCTGAATGTCGGTGATGTTATTGAGATTGCCTATCGGCGGGATTACTCCCGACAGAATTTCTTCGGCGATTACTTCGGTGAGATCTTCCGCTTCCGTAATTATTACCCAACAGCGATCTCCCGGTATATTCTGGAAAGCCCGCTGTCGCGGGAGATCCATATTCATCAAAGCCCGGAGGTCCCGGAGCCACAGGTAACTGAGGATGCCAACCGAGCAGTCAAGAGGCAGGAGTGGGAGATGCGCGAGCTTGCCGGGATTGAGCTGGAGCCGTACATGCCCCCGCTCTCCGAGCTCTCCCCCCGGGTCCAGGTCAGCAGCTTCAAGAACTGGGATGATTTCGCCAGGTGGTACTGGCAATTGGTGCGGGAACAATATCTTGCCGATGAGGACATCCACAACAAAGTAATGGAGATTACCGAGGGGATTGAGGATCCCCAGGCACAACTTGCCGCCATCCACCGCTGGGTTTCTGAAAAGATCCAGAACGTTGCCTGGGAATTCGGCATCCATGGTTACAAACCTTATAAAACCAGCACCGTCTTCAGCCGGGGATTCGGAGATTGTAAGGACAAGACCGCTTTGATCTGCGTCATGGCTCGGGAGCTTGGTTTTCAGGCCTGGCCGGTGCTACTCTGGGGTTATGATGAAAACGCGGATGTCCTCGCCGGATTTTCAACCGGGCGGGGCCGAGAGGATTTCACCCTACCGCTCTTAAACCACTTTAACCACTCCATCAGCGCGGTCTGGGTGGACGGGCACTGGGTGTGGCTGGACGGCACCATCACTTCCGGGAATGTGGATGTCATTAACAATGTCCCGCCCCTGGACGCGGGAGCAAAAGCGGTGGTAGTCACCCCGGAGGGGGCGCGCCGGGAGGATATCCCGACCAGAAAGGCCGAGGATAACCAGTGGGCCGAAACTTCCGAACTGGTTTTCCTGGCCTCCGGCGAGGCGACTCTCAACCAGTCCGTATCCCTGCGCGGCGATGTGGCGGTGGACCTGGGCAGCTATATTGCCAACCGCGAACTCTTCCGCCTGGTTCTGGAATTGCTGGCCAAGCGACAACTCGGACCGATCTCGGTGGAGAAGGCGGTTCTGGAGGAACCGGAAACGGAAGGGATCGAGGCTATAGACATCACCGCGCGGATTATGATTGATCGGGCGGCAAAGGTAAGCGGGGACACCATGCACTTCTGTTTGCCACCAGCCTGGCTGCGGGGCAAGCCGCAGGTTTCTCCGCTACCGGAACGCCTGTCGATTTACGCGGCCGAATCCGTGCGCGCCCATGACCTGCTCTTGCCGCGCGCGTTTTTAATCAAGTCGGAGATCAGGGTATCGCCCCCCTCGGGCTGGCGCCTGTCCTGGCTGCCATCGGCAGTGACGATTGAGGAACCTTTCGGCTTATTGCAGGCGGAGGTTGAACTGGAAGGCGAGGTCCTGGTTGTCCGCCGGACCCTGCGGATTGATGCCAACCGGATTTCCCGCCGGGATTACCACGCCTTCCGGCGCTTCTGTTTCCGGGCTGATGAAATTGAAAAGCTCGAGTTTGTACTGGAGAAAATCAAATGAAGATGAATCTTTCCCTCCAGTCCAAGACGGGCGTGATTTTGTTGTTAACACTTATCATTACCTGGCCCTTCCCGGCAGTCGCGGCTGAGCCGGAAGAGGCGACCCTGCAGACGCAGCTCCGCAGCGTCATGGAGAACCCGTTTATTCTTCGGGGCGATAACGCGGGCGCGATTCGCTACTGGCTGGAGCACACCCGGGAATATCCTGACAGCGCCAGCACCGAACTGGCCTTGCGCATGATCCGCAGCCTGGCGCCGATAGATCTTCCACAAGTTAAACCTTTTGAAATCTCCCTGGAGCAATACCTGGCCGGTAATCCCAGGAATGGCTGCGCAGCCGATGCCGCGCGCCGGTTGCTGGCGGATTGGCGGGCGAAGCGGGGCGAGTTTTCCCAGGCACGCGAGCTGGAGCGCCAGGGCGCGGTCCTGATGGAGTGGCTGGTAGCGGGGCCGTTCGGCCATTATGCCAACGCGAATTTCGATACCGTCTTCCCGCCGGAGGAAGGCATCGACTCTCTGGCGAAGGGGTTCCAGGGAAGCCGCGAGGAGGTATCCTGGCGGCCCTTGCAGCCGGATCCCTTCACCCACTTGCTCCAGCCGTATGAGTCAATCCACCCCTCCACCGGGGCAGCGCTGTACCTGCTCATGCAGATCAAGATCACATCGAAGGAGGCGGTTTATCTGCATCTTGACTGTCCCGCTTCCTGGAAGCTCTGGATTAATAGGCGCCTGCTCAGGACAATCAACCGCCTGGAGGCATACCAGCCGAACGACGCCTTTGTCGCCATCCCGGAGCCTGGAGTCGCGGGCTGGAAACAGGTTTTATTAAAGGTTTATTCTCCCCTGGAAGATGCGGAACTGCGCGTACGGCTGTGTGATGCCGAGGGCAAGTCCCTGCCCGGAGAAACCTTCCAGATCGACAACTCAGTTTTCCACCAGCCCCACCAGCGTTCCCAACCATCGGAGGCGAGCCAGCATGGAGCGCAACCCGACTGGTTCCTCCCCTTGCTAGAACGCGCCGCCGCAGAGGTTACGGAAGAACCGCCGGTCCACAGGGCGCTGGCCATGGCATACCGCCTGCAGGGAATTCCGGACCAGGCCAGGGCGGAGGCCTTGTTGGCGCTTGAGAAGGATGGCGGCACGGTCTACTCCCACCTGCTGCTGGCGGAGATGGAGTCGGCCTCTTACCATCTACCGCAACAGAACCGGGCGAATAACAGCAGGCAGCATTATGCCGCGGCCCTGGCGCTGGACCCGGCCTGTATTCCCGCGGCCATTGCGCTGGCGGAAGCGGAGGATAAAGACGGCTCGCCGCAGGCAGCGCTGGAACGCCTGGAAAAACTCTTACAGGATAACCCTGCCTGCGAAACCGCCCTGCGCCTGCGCGCGCAACTGGCGCTGGATTTGGATTGGAACGAGGAGGCCGAACGCTGGGCCGGCGAGTATGCCAAGGCTGCCCCGGGGAGTCTGGGTGTGGAATTGCTGCGGGCCCGGACAGCGCTACGCTTCCAGAGGGTTTGCGAGGTAGCGCAAGCCTACGAGGCGGCGCGCCTGGCTAACCAGTCCCAGCGCCTGCTCTGGCTGGCGCAGCTCAAGGCTCTGGGCAGGAGCGGGGATTACCCGGCTGCGAACAAGTTGGCGAAGATCCTTTTGGCAGTTGCCCCCCAGTCAGTAACAGTACTGGAACGCGTTACCCAGCATTATCTGCGCTTTAATGATTATTCCAGGGCGCTGACAATTATTTCCCAGGCCTGCAACGCCCTTCCCGCTAACGAAAGCCTCTGGAGATTGAAAGGTGATATCCTGATCCAGGCGGATTTGGCATCGGCCAGGGATTACACCGACAATCAGGAGGCGATGCAGAAAGACGAACTGCGCGATTCCGCGCTCCAGGCATATCAAAAGAGTCTGGCACTGTCACCCTCGCAGCCTGAACTCCGCGAGTTGATCTTGCGACTGCAAGCCGGCTCGGCGTCTTCGGGCATGGGTGGCATCGGCAATACCGGGATTCC
>JAFGNG010000211.1 GCA_016927125.1 Planctomycetota bacterium
TGGGGAGCGATTCCCACACCCCCACCGCAGGCGGGATGGGCATGATCGCCATCGGCGCGGGCGGGCTGGACGTGGCGCTCGCCATGGCAGGCAAGCCCTTTGTCATCACCTGGCCAAAGTTCATTAATGTGCGCCTCACCGGCAAGCTCTGCATCTGGGTATCCGCCAAGGATGTAATCCTCCATCTCCTGCAGCTTCTCAGTACCAAGGGGAATGGCGGCTGTCTGATTGAATATACCGGCACCGGGGTAGCGGAGCTGAGCGTCCCGCAGCGGGCGACCATCACCAATATGGGCGCGGAGCTGGGGGTGATCACCTCGATCTTCCCGAGCGATGAAGTTACCAAGCAATTTCTCGAAGCCCAGGGGAGGGGGGAGGTGTGGCAGGAGATCCTCGCCGGTGATGGCGCCACCTATGAGCGGACTATCGAGATAGATCTCTCCCGCATCAGCCCGCTCTTTGCCGCGCCCCACAGCCCGGATAATATTATTTCCGTCAAAAAAATAGCAGGCACCCCGGTTGACCAGGTCTGCATCGGGAGCTGTACCAATTCTTCCTACCATGATCTCATGCTGGTCGCGACCTTGCTGAAAGGCCGGAAAATTGCCCCCGGCCTGTCCCTGATCATCACCCCCGGCTCGCGCCAGGTGCTGGAGATGCTTGCCGGCAACGGCGCCCTGGCCGACCTGATCGCGGCCGGAGCGAGGATTGCGGAAAGTTCCTGCGGATTCTGTATCGGACAGGGGCATGCCCCCGGCACGGAGGCGCTCAGCATCCGGACCTCCAACCGGAATTTCAAGGGGCGTAGCGGCACCGCGAGCGCGGATATCTATCTCGCCAGCCCCGAGACTGCGGCCGCGGCCGCGCTGACCGGGGTGGTGACAGACCCGCGCAACCTCAAGATGGATTATCCAGAGATTCCCGAACCGGAAGAGTTCCTGATCAATGATTCCATGTTTATCTTTCCTCCCAAGGATGGCAGCAAGGTTGAAATCCTGCGCGGGCCGAATATCGGCGAGCCGCCCCTGTCAATCCCTCTGCCGAAAACCCTCAAGGGCGTGGTGGCAATCAAGGTGGGGGACAAAGTAACTACCGATCATATCATGCCGGCGGGCGCGCGTTTGAAGTATCGCTCGAATGTGAAAAAATATTCCGAGTTTGTCTTCGAGCCGCTCGACCCGGCCTTCCCGGCGCGCTGCCTGGAAAACCAGGCGCAAGGCCTTGCCAATATTATTGTTGCTGGCGAGAGCTATGGGCAAGGCTCCAGCCGCGAGCACGCCGCCATCTGCCCGATGTACCTCGGCGTCAGGGCAGTCCTTGCCAAATCCCTGGAGAGGATCCACACTGCCAACCTGATCAACTTCGGTATTCTGCCGCTGGTTTTTATTGAGCCGGGTGATTATGACAAGCTTGAAAAGGGCGCTCAACTGGTAATCGAGGATCTTCACGAACAGATCAAAGCAGGAGGTGAGATCATAATTGTCAATAAAACCAAAAAAACTGAAATCCTCGCTACTCCCTTGCTGAACCAGGATAACCGCGACATCCTGCTCGCGGGCGGCCGGCTGATGTACGAGCGGACGCAGGAGTAATAGCATATCTGGATAACCAAGTTTAATCTTTGTTTGATCGCAGACTTTTTTAGAGGATAAGGGCATGATATTAAAGAAAGTAATCCTTTTCCTGGGATTGTTATTTTTCAGCCACCTCAGCATTTGCCTGGGTCAGGAAAACGAAGACAGGCTCCCAATACCTGATATCCAAGCCCAGAAAGCAGCGGAAGCGGAGATCAAGGATATCTTCAAACGTGAGTATGCTTCTTCGAGAAAGCAGTCCGAAAGAAGGGCTTTGGGGCGCACCCTGTTTGCCGAAGCAAAAGAAGAAGAGCCGGGCAGCGCTTCCCATTTTGTCCTCCTGCGGGAAGCCAGGAGACTTGCAGTAAGCACCGGTGATCTCTCAACCGCGTTGGCAGCAGGCTCAAAATTAAGCCAACTCTATTGCATTGACAGCATGCAAGCGAAAGAAAATGTTCTGGCGTACCTCGGCCCAAGAGTCAGCAAGGCGGAGAGTGAAGACCTGGTCAAAGGTTGCTTGTCTCTTGCGGAAGAAGCGATTGCAGCCGACCAGTATGAGATAGCTGAGAATATGGCAAAAACCGCGATGGAATCTGCCCGGATCAATAAACACTTAAGGCTTTACCAGATTGCCAAGGCACGCATCAATGAAATTGTTTACCTCCAGGAAGAATTTAAACAATTAAGCAATGCAAACCAGACGCTTGTAGATAAACCTGATGATCCCGAAGCGAATTATATTGTCGGAAAATTTTCTTGTTTCATTAAGGGCAAATGGGATGAAGGCCTGCCGCTGCTGGCCAAGGGCAATAACGAAACCCTGCAGCAACTGGCAGAACAGGAATTGTCGGAAACCCTCACTTCCTCCGAGCGGGTTGAAATTGCCGAAGCCTGGTTCAAGCTCGCCGAGATCCAGAGGAAACGGAGAGCGAAGCTCCAGCTAACCAAACAGGCGCTTCGCCATTACCGTGCGGCAGTAAACGAATTGCAGGGGCTGGAACAAACCAGGGTGGAAAAACGGATTGCAGAGTGCCTAGAAAACCTGCCCCATGTAAACCTCTTAAAATTGGTCGATCCCGAGCGGGATTCCCGGGCCGGCGTTTGGAAATTTTCAGGCGATAAACTCGAATCGCCGGAAAGAAGGGCGGGCAGGATAGAGTTGCCCTACGTGGCCCCGGAAGAATACGACCTGATGCTGGTCTTTGAAAGAAAGCAGAGAATCCGGGACTGGAATGTTTTATTCATCGGCCTGGTCGGCGGGGGAAACCGCTTTGCGGTGTTAATCGAAAACGGTAATTTCAAGCTTACCGCGATCGATAAAGATGGAAATTTTCAAGATGCCACAATCTCGAAGGTCCCAGACAAAGATTTTGACCAGCCGGTCACTATTTACTGCTCCGTGAGGAAAAACCGGCTGACCGTACTCTGCAATAATGAAAAGGTAATAGAATGGGAAGCGGATTACGAAAGGGTTTCCCTATCATCCCGTTACAGCACTTTCCCCAACGAAGGCACCCTCTTCCTGATCAGCCATTATACGATCTGGCACTTTGACAAGATTTATTTATTCCCAGTTACTGGATCCGGCAGTACCGTTTATTGATAATTAAACGGGTTATGGGAAGAGGATTCTATCAAGCCAAGGCCAGAAAAAGGGGAGGAAAAACCATGGCGCTTTCGACTTATGCTTATACCATTGCGATCTTTGAGCTGGTGATTGGGATTCCGCTTTTAGTCAACGCCAAGGGCGCGGCGAAGTGGATTGTGCAACTCAAGGACCAGGAGGGGTTGTTGCGCTTTATCGGGGTGCTCTTCGTAGTGCTCTCGGTTCTGCCGCTTATTAGCGACTGTTCCGTCGGCACCGATGTCGCGGGCCTGGTGCGGCTTCTGGCCTGGATTGCCGCGATCAAGTGCCTGCTAATTACCTGGTGGCCGAAGCAGACGTTCGGGTTGAGCGAGAAGATGCTTAAAATCGACTGGGTCCCATACCTGGCTGGCGCGTGCGCAATCGCTCTCGGGATCCTACTGATCCTGGCCGGTAATGATCTGCAAGGCAGTTTGTCCATCAAATTCAACTAAGCGTAAAGCTGCCTTTTCAACCTGAAATACCTGCGATTTATCCCAATTTCGCGCAAATTCGCTTGCGCGCCTGTTATTTCGTCTCTTTTTTACCCCCGGAGTTACCAATTCCTTGGATTTTCGCGGGAAAATCTGCTAAGGTTTGACAACCTAATTCCTAGAAAGGAGATTTTGTGATGAGAACGATTGTATGTGCTTTAGTAATTATTGCCATTAGTGCTTGTGCCTTTGCCGCGGACGCAGTTGCGGAGAACGTGGTCCAGGAATTCATGAAGCTTTCCAAGGCCAAGGAAAAGTACGAAGCCGGGGTGCAGGCAGGGTGCGATATGATGAAGAACCGGATGCCTAGCCCTGAAATGCTGCCGGAAGAGCAGAGAGCCAAGATGGAGGCAATGCAGGTAAGGATGGCAGATTTTATGCTTAAGGAACTCGGCTGGGAAAAGGTCGAGGCGGAATTCGCCAAGCTCTATAGCGAACTTTATACCGAAGCGGAAATGAAAGCCGTTATTGAAGCGCTGAAGAATCCCGCAGTCCAGACCATGATTGATAAAGATATTGAAATGACCGCGAAGGCGATGGAGATCAGCCAGAAACTGGCAATGGATCTCATGCCCAAGATGCAGCAGTTCATGAAGGCGGAAATGGCCAACGAAGCTGGCATGTAAGCTTTATAGCATGGAACTGTAAATGTTTCAGCTCGATCTTTACCTCCGGGTGAATTATTATTCCTTTTTGCAATGATATTTTAATAATTTGTTAAGCAATAACGGGCTTGGATGGGAGGATAGCAAATGCAACCATTAAAAGCTTTGCTGGTTTTTGGAGTGGTTGTGATGGTCGCATTTTCAGCAATCGCTCAGGATAGGGGGAAAGCGGTAGCAAAGAATCAGCAACGTAACGCCCCACTAATTATTGACAATAATTGCACCGAGATCTCAAAAATTCCCAGCGAATACCTTGAGAATGCCAAGAAAAAATTTAAGGTGTTTTTTATGCGTACCGCGCACGGCAGCCAGCTTACCATCGGCATGGAAGCGATGAAGTCTGAACTGTATAACTTCAATGCGACCGGCGAAGGCGGCGCGCTCATGTTGCACGAGTTAGAATCTAACCTGGGGCATAAAGGCGAGTTAAGATGGCGGGATGGAATTCCCGGGAGAAAGGGAGTGCGCGAGCTTCTTCAAAGCGATTTAAAAAAATGCAACCTGGTAATCCCGGCCTGGGAGAATGGTTGCAGTGACAACACCCCCGAAGGCATTGACAAATACCTTAACGCCATGGAGGAAATGGAAAAGGAATTTCCCCACAAGATCTTTGTCTATATGACGGGCCATGTTGACGGCCGCGGGACGGGCAGCGTACTGGACAAGTGTAATACCCAGATTCGCGAATTCTGCAAAAAGAATAACAAGGTTCTCTATGACTTTGCCGCAATCGAGAGCTATGATCCCGACGGCAATGAATACTTTACCCTGTTTGCGGGTGATCGCTGTCAGTATAGAAGAGGAATGAAAGGGGGCAATTGGGCAATGTTATGGCTGAGGCGCAATCCCGACCATGATATAGCCTTGCCAGCGCCTGAAAAGTCACCATATACCCATCCCCTCAACTGCGCCCTCAAGGGCAGAGCCTTCTGGTGGATGATGGCCCAACTCGCAGGATGGGATGGCAAACCGGAAATAGAGGAAGTGGAAAAAAAGGAGTTAGAACCTTAATATCTTGACATGATTTTGGCTGAAAGCCGGCACTTTTATCTCACGGGTAAGTATTGTGTATTCTTGCAATGATATTTTAAATATGTTAGGCAATAATAGGCTTGGATGGGAGGATAGCAAATGAAAACATTAAGAGCTTTGCTTGTTTTTGGAGTGGTTATGATAGTCGCATTTTCTGTAATGGCACAGGATGGAGGAGAAAACGTGGTAGAGAGCAAGGTACGCGAAACCCCATTGATTATTGACAATACCTGCACCGATATCTCCAAGGTTCCCGCGGAGTATATCGAGAAGGTCAAGAAGGACTTCAAGGTATTTTATATCCATACCTCTCACGGCAGCCAGATTACCAGTGGTATGAAAGCCATGAAGTCGGAGCTGTATAACTTCAATGCGACCGGCGAAGGCGGCGCGATGAAGTATTTTGAATTGCACGGCGACCTGGGGCATACCGGCGATATGCGCTGGCGCGACGGCATGGGCGAAATCGAAGGCGCCCGCGCCCGGCTCAAAGGCGAGCTGAAGGACTGCAATGTCTTCATCGCCTCCTGGTGCGGCGGTTGCAGCGATAATAACCCCGAGGGAATTACTGCTTATTGCAACGCCATGGATGAGTTGGAGAAGGAATTCCCCAATGTCCTCTTCGTCTACATGACCGGCCACCTCGACAGCCGCGGCCCCGGCAGCGTGCTGGACAAGTCCAACACCCAGATCCGCGAGTTCTGTAAAGAGAATAACAAGATCCTCTTCGACTTCGCCGCGATCGAAAGTTATGATCCCGACGGCAACGAGTTCTTCACCAAGAACGCCGATGACGCCTGTTATTACGATAAGGACGGCCAGAAGGCTAACTGGGCGGAGGAATGGATTGCGCGCCACCCGGATCACGGCATGGCCTTGCCGGAGGAAGCAGCGCATACCCACCCCTTAAATGGCGCCCTCAAGGGCAGGGCGTTCTGGTGGATGATGGCCCGGCTTGCAGGTTGGGATGGAAAATAATTAAAAAATAAGTTGAATAAATATCTACAAATAAAAAGGTATAAAAAAACTGACTGACAATAAATATAGTGCCATCTCTTTTTAGATGGCACTATATTATTTTATAGCAATTACTTATATTAAATTATAGCTTTAACAACAAATAAGTAATCAGAAATACTAAATTACTTTAAAAAATAAATAATCTTAAAGAATTAATATTTTCAACATTGTATGCACATTTATTTGACAACCCTAAAATCGGGGTGTAAGTTGCATATGACACAATAGAGTTAGCAGAATAGTAATCCAGAGCTAATGCGATTGAATACAATTATTCAATCGGATGGTATGCAAAATGATGAGTTGAAGAAAATTTCAAAATATTAGTTTTTCAATTAGTGGAAGGAGAGAGAGATGAGGAAGTTATTGGCAGCACTGGCGGTGTTAATGTTGTTAATATCACCCTTGATGGCGCATGACGGCAGTTGGGTTTTGGATGTGGGTTCTTTTGAGGAAGTAGTGCTTGGGCATGAAGAAGATCCAGAGGTTGAGCCTTATTATAAAGGTTGGGCTATAATTACTGTAACTAACACCATGAACCAGGCGTGGGGCGATTTCCACTTCTGCATCTATGAACCCATGAGCTATAACGTAATCTTTCCCGATACCGAAGTAATGGAAATGCTGAATTCGGCGGGTCTGCCTTACGAGGACGGCGATGCTGCCCTGGAATACACCTATGTGCACAATGGCACCCAGGCGCTGGATTTCTATTTCTATGATGCGCCAATCATGCCGGGCGAGACCGTGACCTTCAAGCTTTATACTGACA